>JAGLWJ010000541.1 GCA_023133475.1 Phycisphaerae bacterium
AGAAGTCGGTGATGTCAACCAGGTTGTCCTGCAGCACGATGGCGGTGTGGAAGTCACCCGACGTCAGGAATACCGTGACGCTGTCAGCCAACGTGCCCACAAAGTCCACCGCCACCAACGTGCGAAGCGTGTGGCCTTCCTGGACGCCGAGCCAATCGAAACCGGCATCCAAACCTGTCAACCTCACGCTTCCGACACCCTTGTTGTTGCCTGTGTCAGCCGTGAAGGTCACCGGGACCACGAATGTCTCGGCGGCATCATCGCAATCGGTGAACACGAATGTCACCTCACGATCAATCTCGCTGCCGTTACTCGATGGAAGGCCATAACTGCCACTATTGCCGATCAGGCCTTCGATCTCCACATTGACCACCATGCACAACTCGACGGTGATATCGGTCTGGGCGGTGAACTCGCACCCGTTGACGTTGGCCACCGTCAGATAGTAAGTCCCTGTCATACCCAATGTGGCGTCACTAATCGTCGGGCTCTGCTCGCTGGAACTGAAGTCGTCAGGCCCCGTCCACGAATAGGTATACGGGCCCAGTGGGCCGCTACTCGGGCCGCCGGACAACTCGATGGTATCGCCTTCACAGAAGATCGGGCCGTTGTTGCTCGCGATGGCTACCGTGTTGTCGATGCTGATCGTGCCTGAATCAATCTTGTCCGGCAGGATCGCGGTGTTGTCGTAAGCGCGAGTCAGCTTGGTGTGGAACGGCGGATCGTCCGACTGGAACGTCACGCTCGTGGCACCCTCGCCAATGGGGTCAAACAACAGAGTTGCCACCGTGCCGGCAGCGGACGTCTCCCCGCCCGGCAGATACAGGGCACAAGTGAGATCGCCGTCGCCGTCCGGGTCGGGGTTGCCGCCGTCGGGAGTGATCAATGTCCAGCCGGTAGCCGGGGTGATACTGACCAGCGACAGATAAGCGGCATCATAGTGGATCAAAGCCTGCACGCCGTTGATGGCATAGCCCAGGTCGGCCACCTCCAGGGTTACCGTGAAGGTGTCTTCGGTGTCCACACACAGCACCCCGGGTTCCTCGCCCGTCCTGAGCAACAGTTGGCCAAAAGCCGGCTCGCACTCGTCGGGGATGCCGTTGGTGTTGTAGTCCTCACTGGTGCCGTCGGAGATGTCGCACTCGTCCGGGATGCTGTTGCTGTTGCAGTCTTCGCTGGTGCTCACGGCGATGTCACACTCGTCGGGAACCCCGTTGAAATTGCAGTCCTCGCTACCGCCGGTGGCGATGGCACATACATCACCTGTCCCGTCGTTGTCGCAATCAGCCTGATCGGAGTTCGCGTGGTCCGGGCAGTTGTCGCCGGCGTTGCAGATTCCGTCGCCATCGGTGTCGGTCCCGTCGTTAGCTGGGTTGTTGTCAGCCAGCGGGCCGAAGTCGTCGGTGCCCACCGAGCAGTCGTCGCAGCCGTCACCGTCTGTGTCTTCGCAGACATCCGGGTCGAGCGGATCGGTGTCGTCACCGTCGAGCACGCCATCGTTGTCGTCGTCTGTATCACCGGCGTCGCAGAGACCGTCACTGTCGGTGTCGGTGCCGTCGTTGGAAGGATCGTCGGTGCCGCCGGCGCAGTCGTCGCAAGTATCACCGTCTACGTCACGGCACTGGTACTGATCCAGCGGGTGCGAATCGTCACCGTCAGGCACACCGTCGCCGTCGTCATCGGTATCGCCGGCGTCGCAGATTCCGTTGCTATCGGT
>JAGLWJ010000542.1 GCA_023133475.1 Phycisphaerae bacterium
CCTATGCAACCGAGGATATGATCCATGTCCTCGTCATCGACGTCGGCGTCGAGATCGGCGTCGTAGTAATAGCTGGTTCCCAGCGGCGGCAGAGCCTCGGCACCGTCCGAGCCCAGTACCATCGTCCGGCCATAAGGTGTGTAGACATACCGCTCGACGACTTGGCCGGCATCGTCGGCCAACGCCACCACGCTGCCCAGGGCGTCCTTGAGGTAGTACAGCCGTTCCTCCTGACCAGCGTCCACGTCGCCCGCATCGGTCAGGTCCACCAGCGCGATCGGGTCGGGAAAGGATTGCCCGTGGACGAACCAGCGCTTCACCCTCATGCTACTTGGCTGGTAGCCGAAACTGGCTGCGGTGATTTGCTGCGGGTGTGTGGTGCGGCTATGGCTTTGGGTGGCCACAAACGATGTAGCCACGAAGCAGGACGAGTTGAGAGTCGAAGCATAACCGAGGCACACATGAACACCCCAAGCGGTAGCCATGGCGCCCAGAGAAGTAATCAAAAGGACCCTAATCATTAGGCATCTTCAATCCCAACCATGCCTACTCATGGCCACGCAAGCGTGGACCATGCCACCCGCCATATTTCTTTGTCAATCTGTGCAATCTGTGGATTTTTTCTCTTGTCCCCGGGTCTCTTGGGGATGTAGACTCGGCGCAGGGGCAACGGCTGCGACGGCGGGTGGCCAGGGCAACGGGTGGCACGGACAAGGCCCGCGCTAATACGCATGGAACAACCACC
Source organism: Phycisphaerae bacterium (assembly GCA_023133475.1). Taxonomy (GTDB): domain Bacteria; phylum Planctomycetota; class Phycisphaerae; order UBA1845; family UBA1845; genus JAAEQG01. Next base: position 746 of record JAGLWJ010000542.1, read on the forward strand.
AAAGCCTCGCCGCGGGCTTTGTCCGTGGGCCTGGGCCACGGCACCCACAGAGCTTCCAACGCCCAGCACGGGCAAGGACCGCTAGGTAGCGCCATCGCAAGATGAACGTCTTCCGGGGGCGGTCCTTGCCCGTGCCACCCAACTACTTGCCCTGGCCACCCAACCGCTTGAATCGGCAGGGCCGATCTGGTAGAATGCGCGGGGTTGGGGTTCGGTAGCGGATAAACGAAGGCAACTGAACCGCATCGGAAACATTAGCGTCTGACGTGGGCATCGGCCTCACGGCTGGGTCGTCAGGCCGGCAACTCTAGGAGCAAGGAGACAGGAACCATGAAAGCCCTACTCATTCGACGAGCGACACTCGCGCTGGCGATCTTCGCCGTCTCTGATGCGGCCTGGGCCAACTCGGCTCCGGTGGTCAGCAACGTCACCTCCAGCCAGCGGACCGACGGGTCGAAGATCGTGGACATCCGCTACAACTTATCGGACGCGGACGGCGATCCCTGCACCGTATCCGTGCAGGCCAGTGACGACGCCGGGGCGACCTGGACCGTGCCGATCACGGCGGTCACTGGAGCAGTCGGCAGCGGCATCACGCCGGGCTCCGGCAAGCACATCGTCTGGAACAGCGCGACAGACCTGCCCGAGGCTTTCGGCAGCCAGTACAAGGTTCGCGTCTGCGCCGACGACGGCCAGAGCAGCGTGCCGCCGGGAATGGTGTTTGTCCCCGCCGGGGAGTTCCAGATGGGCGACCCGTGGAGCGAGGGCCTGAGCGGCGAGCGCCCGGTCCACGCCGTCTACCTCAGCCCGTACTCCATCGACACCTACGAGGTCACCAACCAGCAGTACGCCGACGGACTGAACTGGGCCTACGCCCAGGGCGGGCTGATCACGGTGACCAGCGGCGTGGTTTACAAGTACAACAGCGGGACCAGCTATCCGTACTGCGATACGACGGCGAGCAGTATGTACAGCCGGATCACCTGGAACGGCAGCACGTTCGGAATCACGTCGGGCAAAGAAGACCACCCGATGCTGAGGGTGAGCTGGTACGGCTCGGTGGCATTCTGCAACTGGCGCAGCGCGATGGAGGGCAAGCCGCTGTGCTACGACCTTTCGACCTGGACGTGCAACTTTGGCGTGGCGGGTTACCGCCTGCCGACGGAGGCGGAGTGGGAGAAGGCGTCCGGTTGGGACCCGGTTCAAGAGCGGCACTATCGCTTCGGCGAGCACACCGACGGCTGCGGATACAACTGCCTGGACGGGCAGCGGGCCAACTACTCGAACAGCGGCGATCCGTATGATTTCGGCAGTGTATATGATCCAAAGACGACGCCGGTGGGCTTCTACAACGGCGCACTGCACTACAAAGTAGACTTTGGCTGGCCGGGTAGCGCAACGAGCTATCAGACGCAGAACGCCCAGAGCTACTACGGCTGCTACGACATGAGCGGGAACGTGTGGGAGTGGTGCAATGACTGGTATCTGAGCACGTACTATTCGAGTTCGCCAGGATCAAACCCGACGGGACCGGGCTCAGGGACGTGCCGTGTTCTGCGCGGCGGCTGTTGGGCCTACAATCCGGACCACTGCCGCTCGGCGAATCACAACACGAACACGCTCGACGGCTGCAGCCTCACCGTTGGGTTTCGTGTTGCGGCAGGGACTTGAACTTTGCTGCTTGGCTCTTTAACCCTTTGCGGGGGGTATGGGGGGTGTCCCCCCATCGCCGCCGTAGGCGGCGCAGCGAGCAAAAATGGCAAAAGACGAGTTGCTGGTAATCGATCGGACGTACGAACTGCTCAAGTGGTTCCTGGGCAGGCTCAGCAAGTTTCCGCGCTCGCATCGCTACGGGCTTGGCCCGGTCAGGGACAGAATGAGTCCGCAGATTACGCAGATCTCGCAGAGGAGGGTGGCGGGCCATGAGTGACAACCGTGATCCGCGGACCTACGCGATCATCGGGGCGGCGATGGAGGTCCATCGGGAGCTCGGCGGTGGTTTCCTGGAACCGGTGTATCAAGAGGCGCTGGGCATCGAGTTCGAGTCCCGAGGAATCACCCATTGCCGAGAGGTGCAAGTGCCCGTGCCCGTGCTCTATAAAGGGCAACGACTGGTCTGCGAATACCGGGCCGACTTTGTCTGCTTCGAGTCGGTCATCGTTGAACTGAAGGCCGTGTGCGAACTCTCCGGTGCTCACGAAGCCCAGGTCATCAACTACCTGAAGGCGACGGGCTTTGAGATAGGTTTATTGCTCAACTTTGGCGGTGAATCGCTTCAGTACAAGCGATTTATTCTCTCAAGAGACAATCTGCGTCAATCCGCGAAATCTGCGGATAAAGACAGTCATCCGCAGATGACGCAGATTTCGCAGACGAAGAATGATGGGAGACAATCATGAAAACGTGTGATGCGAAGACGATGATGCCCGGGTTGGCGCTCGTCGTCATGGGCTTGTGCTGTTCGGCGTACGCCGACTCGGATTGCGAGAACTCGGCGGCGTTCACGATCGACAACGCCACGGTGCAATTCGCCGATGTCATCGGACGTGTAGTCGAGGACAGCGGGGGCAATCCGCCCGTGGCCGGCGCCACGGTCGTGCTGAGCCCCGGTGGGCATGTCACCACGACGCTGGGCGACGGTACGTTGGAGTTTCAGGACGTGCCGATCGCGACGGGGTACGGGCTTGAGATTGTGGCCGAGGGATACGAGTCAGTGACGATCAGCCCGGTCGATGTGCTGTTGGGCGTCAATGATCTCGGGGACATCCTCCTGACGCCATTGACCGGCACGTTCTCGCTCCAGCCGCTTTCGCCCGCGATTCACGATGGGGCAAGCCAGGTCGAGGAGGGCTGTTTGGCGTATCGCTACTTCCGCGTCGTGCGAGACGATACGGACCAACCGCAAGGAGGTGTGCGGATTCGCGTGCGCCCGGTCGGCGGTAGTTTCGTGGACCAGGCGACGTATGCGGTTCAAGCCGGATATGCGGGAGCCACTCCGGGGCTGTCGGATGGCGGATCGGGCGCGGTGCGGCTGTGCATCCCCGCCAGCGAGGTTGGCGGATCGGGCAGTGCGCAGACCTTCGAGACGGTCTTGCCCGATGAAAGCTCGGGACCCAGCTTCGAGGTTTCCGTCGTGTCGCGACGGTACGAACACGGCTGGTCGCAGCAGGCCGGGAAGGGGATCAACGTTGGCGTGAACGTCGTAGGCGAAGGTACCTTGGGCGTGGAGCAAGGCTACCTGGGTTCCATTGCGCGACAGTCTGGCGGCGAGGGCGACCCGGAGCAAGTATCCAACGGCTCTTCCACGCGCCTGACGTTTGAAGTGGGAGTCGGCGCGCCGGTCGGTGGTT
>JAGLWJ010000543.1 GCA_023133475.1 Phycisphaerae bacterium
ATGACGCGGCTCAGCAGGAGCTTCGCCCTCCCGCGGGCAGAGTGAGGCGGAAGCAGGCGCCGCGTTCGCCGGGCTGATCGACCAGTTCGAGGTTGGCGTGAATCAGACGGCTCCAGCGTTTGGCCAACGCCAGCCCCAGACCAACACCACCGGCTGGGGAGGTAATCCGGCCTGAACCACGGTGGAATGGCTTGAACAAATCGCGGCGATCCACGAGGGGTATACCGGGGCCGTCGTCGGCAACTTCGATGGCCAACTTGCCACCACGGGGCTCGAGGACACGCAGTTGAATGGTGGAGGGCACGCGGGCTTCCTCCCCCTGTTCATCAGGCGGTGTGGGATGGCTGGGCCCCGCGGCGTACTTGCACGCATTGTCGATCAGGGTGCCGATAATCTGAAGGGCGATCTGAGGGTCGGTGTACAACGCCTGCTCATCAGCCTCATCAGCGTCAATGCACAATGACATACTAACAGCCTTACACCGGGCTTCATATCGCTCCCGCACGGCATCTGTCAACGCGCTGACGGGGTGGTTTCGCATTTGGGCGTGAACGGCGTCGCTCTCGACCCGCGAAAACTCCAGGACCTCCGAAACCAGGCCCGCCAGACGCCGAGACTCGCGGTTGAGCGTATCGAGATAAAAAGCCTTCTTCTCCTTCGGGACCAACCCGGCGGACAGCAGGTCGGTGTAAAGCTGGAAAGTGGTAAGCGGGGTGCGAAGCTCATGGGTCACGGCGTAGGTGAACTCTCTGCGTCGCTCAGCCAGCGAGACCAGACGCTTGACCCCCAGCCCAATGGCTACAAGTGCGATAGCGGCGATGCCCCACGCGAAGATGACCGTGGCACGCACGGAGCTGGTGTTCGGCGGAAGCGAGATAGTGCCCGAGTGTGGCACGACCAGCCGGAGGGGTAAAGCCACCAGGCGCGTGGAGGGCTTGTCGAAATGCTCCGCATCGAGAGCGAGTTCAAGCTCCACCTGCTCGAAGAGGTCTCGAACCTGATGCCGGACAACGTCAGCCAACTGAGCCAGGTCCACAATGAAACCCTGGAACACCCGCTCGTTGCCGATATCAACACGCCGAATAAAGGCGAGAGTGGGAATCGTGTGGCCTGGGAGCGGCAGAATAATAGGAACCATCTCGTTGACCCGCACTTCCACCGTATCCTCCACGTGCACCAGCGGGTGCCGCCCGGTGGCTTTGAGAACTTGTCGCCGGGATTCGCATTCCAGGGGGCGCGGGAGAAATGGGCGCTGAAGGCGAACAACATGTGACAGACGCCCATACGCACCATCGCAGACTCCCCCAACCCGCCCCTGACCCGTCCCACCTGCCAACTCGCTGGTCGATGCGTTCCAGGCGGTGGCAATTCGCTCGGCAAATAACTCAGGGGTGTACTCCAAAGCCAATTGATCGAGTAAATCCTTGCGTTCGACCGCCAGGGGGTCCGAATCGTCAGCCTCCACACAGGTGATACGCCCGGTGGGGAACCTGGAGCCGTCTTTGGCAACAGCGACGTGCAGAAGGTGCGTCTCCCCAACAGGCGGTTTTGCCAGGGCCAGTTGTGGGGAAGTCCAGCACAGCTCCTCGGTCACCTGAAAATGCAGGGCGATCCAGCTTGCGGTGTTGCCCATTCGTGGCGGTGTATCCTCTGCCGTGGTGCCGTTCTCTGTGTGGGCTTCGAGGTGGTTTCCACGAGGTTCGTATTCATCGTAGGCCCGCGAAGCCTCGCTGTTGAGCACCTGCAAAACCTCGCGGTCCACACGCAAGCGGGCGATCTCCAGGCGATTGTGCAGGTCCTTTTTCGCCTCAGCCTGCCGCTGATTTGCGTGAGTCTTGCGAGTGGCCCGTTCGAGCCGCAACGAGACCACGGTGGCCCAGGTCAACCCGCTGAGCACCAGCACGGTCACTGTGGCAAAGCCAACAATAGCCAAACGGACTGTTCGGGTCTTTCCAAACATGGAACCACTACCCCGCTTCGGGCTGCTCGGTAGTGAGCAGGGTGACCTCCGCACCCAGCATGTACCCCTTGCCGCGGACGGTCACGATCCAATCGGGGTTCTCCTCTGTATTGGGGGGGTTGAGCTTGCCACGCAGGCGGGTGATGTGCATGTCGATGGCCCGGGTTTCCAAATTCCCGCCCCCGATCCCCCAAACGCGCATGAGCAGTTCGTCGCGTGAAATCACCCGGCCGGGGTTGACGGCTAAATGTGTCAAGATACCCGCCTCCATTTCCGAGAGGTTGGCCCGCTGCCCACCAGCGAATACGATCTCGCAACGTTCGAAGTCCACGGTTCCCGCGGTGGTTTTTATGGCTTTGACGGGGGCAGGCCGCTCGGGGCTGCGGCGCAGAACCGCCTCGACACGGGCAAGCAACTCGCGAGCGGAGAACGGCTTTACCACGTAGTCGTCGGCACCGCCCTGGAGGCCTCGGACCCGGTCCTCTTCCGAACCACGAGCGGTGAGGATAATCACCGGAAGATTGGGGTGGGTCTTACGCAGCTCCGCCAAGACCATCAGCCCGTCCATCCTCGGCAAAAGCAAGTCCAGCAGCACCAGATCGACCCCCAGGTGGCGGCTTTGTTCGAGGCCGGTCAGGCCGTCGGCGGCACCCACCGCCTCGTAGCCCCCGACTTGGAGAACGTCCAGCAGGCCTTGCAGGATTGCGGGTTCATCCTCGACAACGACGACTTTACGTCTCCTCACGGTGTAGCCCTTTCTCAAGGTAGCTGCCCTGGCCCCCGGCAGTATATCGTAACGCGCGTAACCAGGTTTTGCGAAACCCTTTCAAAAAGAGCACAACCGTACCGCCGGCTTCCAGCCGGC
>JAGLWJ010000544.1 GCA_023133475.1 Phycisphaerae bacterium
TGTCACACGTTCCGACGTAGATCGGGACCTGTGGTACCTAACGTTGCTAGTCAAAGTCATGGAACGCAGAACCAGTATTTGTTGAGAGAGATCTAGCGATGCCGCCCGCAGCACGAGTGACCGACATGCACACCTGCCCGATGGTGACGGGCGTGGTCCCACACGTGGGCGGACCGATCCTTCCCCCGTGCCACCCGACGACGCTGATCGGCTTCCTGCCGGCGGCGCGCATCGGCGACATGCTCACCTGCGTTGGCCCGCCGGACACCATCGTCAAGGGATCGCCGACCGTCCTGATAGGCAACATGCCGGCCGCCCGGATGGGCGACAATACCGCCCACGGCGGCGTGATCGTGTTGGGCCACCCCACGACCATGATCGGCGATGCCGGCAGTGGTGGCGGAGGTGGTGGCGGCGGAGGCGGTGCCGGTGGCGGCGGTGGTGCGACGGCATCAGGGGCTGTGACGCAAGCCTCCGCCCTACGCAAAGCCAAGCAAACCAATCAGGGAACCTGCGAAGCCACCCAAGGCGTAGCCACGTCGGTGATCGCCAAGCACGGCCCGCCGGTCGAAACCGAAGCCCCGGAGGGTGAGCCCGAGACAGATGTCTGTCACCTGCAACAGTTTGTGGTCAAGTGTGGGCATTCCGAACGCGGGTATGTGCTAACGGTCGGCGACGCCGACAAACCAGGCCGGACCATGAACCAGCTCGAAGTGGTCTCCGGCCCGGAAGGGGACGAGATCGAAGTCCGCACCACGCTGGATAAGCCCTATTGCGAGACGCATCTGGAAAGGCCTCTGGAGGTTTCCCCGGGTCAGTTGCGTGGTGAGAAGAAGACGCCGACCTCTGCCTCGGGCAAGCTGGTGGTTCTGCCGCCCTCGATGCTGTTCGATGCGCTGACGCGGAATCCGTTCTCGGTGATTTGGCCTCGGGGTGTGCCACCGGAGAAGTATACGATCCAGGCCAAGAACTGCGGCAGGGTCCCGGGCGTGCAGATTCTTGCCTATCCCGATCTGCATTGGACCGTGGGGCTGAGCATCGAGCTGGCCAAGGAGAGCAAGGAGCCTGCCGAGGTCATCATTGAAGCCAAGAGCGGCCAGCAGCAGTACGACTTCGGCAAAGACTTCCAAAAATACTTGGACAAAGCCCTGACGGTGGCAAAGGTGGCACTGGATTGTGCGGACCACTCGACCAACCTGCTCGCCAAGTACGCCGGGACAGAGGTGGAGATCAAACGGCCTAACCTCTTCATCAAGGGCGAGTGGGGATGGAAGGAGATCGAGGGTTCGTGGAAGGCCGGCTATGAGCTGAAGGTCAGCGCCGGTTTCGACCCGCTGATCGGCATCGGCGTTGATGTTGACATTATCGCGGTGGTTCTGGCGATAGTCGGCTCGCCGGCGATGGCACGGCTGAAGAAGCTGGTGGACAATGTGGCGGAGGTCGGCATCTACCTGAAGGCGGACGGTGAAATCGGCGGGAATGTCTCCGCCAGCCGGATGCTGGGCGATCCTCAGCCGACCTGCGAAGGGGAAATCACCGGAAAGATCGAATGCGCCCTGGAAGGGCGGGCCAAGATGGAGAAGAAGTGGTTCTTCTTCACGATAACCGCCGAGCTGAGGATGGGTGGCAAGACGGCGCTGAACGCCTCCCTCAAAGCCATGGTGAACCGTGTGGGCTTCGGGGTGGCGGGGTCTCTGACCTGGGACCCGCTGACGCTGTATATCATCGCCGCTGCCCATGCAGGCTTTGAACTGGGTTCTGATGACGACGAAGAGGAAGAAGACGACGACGAAATCAAGGGTTACAAGTACGAACTGTCCCACGATCTCTGGGACCAGATAGTGCTCGCGAAGGGAGAACACTATTTCGTTAAGAATGCGTAGCTGATGTGAGTAGTGGATAGTGGACAGTGAGTAGTGGGTGGCCCATCGCTTTAGCGGTGGGGGACCCGAATGTATGGCACGATTCGTGTCCCCCACGGCTAAAGCCATGGGCCACCCGACACCCGCGGAAGCAACTATGGAGTTTAGCCGGTTATGGCATTAGGCGACTCGCGTAAAGTAAAGCGCATGAAAGAACCCGTTTATCGGGTGCACTTCGATACGGGTGCGTGCAAGGTCCGTGCGCGGGTCAACGACTGTCCCATGTTCAAAACCTCCGGCAAGAGACATCTGATTACCGAAATCACGGTTAACGGATGGCTGGAGAAGGGCGAGAACCTGCTGGAGATCTCCATCGAACCGCCGCGTAAACAAGAGGCACTGTCAAAGGAAGATGCGTATCTGCGGGGCAAGGTGACGGCTGGGGACATGACACTGGACCGCGAGACCAGGCCGGAAGTCACCCTGGCGGAGTTTGAGCTTGATCTGGATACGGACGATACGGGCACCTATCCGATCGTGCTGGTGGAGGAGTTCAAGGTTCCGACGGACTTTCCGGCGTGGTTATGGCTGACAGCCAGGCGGTTGACTATCGACGACGCTTTCCGCCGCGAGGCTACTGAGTTGGTGCGGCGGTTGTGGGATGCCCTGGGCCGCAACGACCTGGATGAGGCGGTCGGGATGCAGACGGTGCGGAATCAGGAGATGGCCCGGGCGATGTTCCAGCGCACCGACGAACGTGTCGCGGACGTGCGTGAGGGATTGGGGCGGCTGACCAATGACTCGACCAGTACGCTACGGGGGCTTAATCCGGACGAGTTTGAGTTTCCGTTGTTCGGCAATGGGCGGTTGGCTCGGGTGGACGATGCGAAGGGCAGCCCGGTGGTCCGGTATGAATTCCCGGAGACGCGAGTGTTCGCGAGTATCCCGGTTTTCCTGACGCGCAACCGGTCGGGTAAGCTGACCTGGGTGAGGTAATTGCTGATGTCGCTACTAACACAATACCCCATGAAGGTGGACGACCTGTTCGAGGTGGCGGAGCACCTGGGGATGTACGCGATTCTCGATGCCGCCGATGCCCCCGCCGTTTCCGAGATGATCCAGAGGCCTAATGTGGAGGCAGCCTCGCTGTACGATGGTCAGGACTTGCCGCCGGTGCTGGGTTTGGCGGCGCCGCATCTGGTTCGGGGTGATGAGGACCTTTTAAGTTGGGTTCGCAATGAGTTGTGGGACGATCCCTGGGGCATCTTTATCGAGTCGGGCATCGAGTTGAGCCTGTTGCGGAGGCATCTGCGTCGGTTCCTGCTGGTGCGTGACGATGTTGGCAGGGATGTGTGTTTGCGGTTTTACGATCCGCGGGTGTTGTCGCGGTTTTTGCCGGTGTGTAACGACGAGGAGTTGACCAACTTTTTCGGGCCGGTGCAGGCCTTCATCGCTCGTGGTGACAGTCCCGACGAGTTTACGCGGTATGCGTTGTTGCCGCTCTCGGAGCGAGACAAGCGTTCCGCAGCCGCCGGGCGGGGTAGGCAAAAGCCTGCTGTCAGCCAAAAGGCCCGCACCAGATCGTTCATGCAGATGCGTGAGGAGCATATGGTTGCCCTGGCGGATTCAGGACAAGACCAGGCGGCTGACGCCGAAGGTAAAGAAACTGATGACAAGGAGCTGACGGCTGATAGCTGAAAGCTGAAAGCTAATAACTGATTTCCGTTGCAAACAAGTGAAGGAGACGGAAGATGGATTCGATCGACGAAGCAAAGGTGATGGGTTTTTTGCGGTATCGGCTGAACTACGATCCGTACGAGGTCGGCACGATTATTTACAACATGCGTGACCTTGCGCGGATGGCGGGTCATGCTCTGGACCACCGTTTTGGTGGTGCTGGTTTAGGGGCTGGTCCCGAGGCGAGAATTGCTTGCGGGATTGTGGAGTTGGCATTGGGCGGTGGCGGATGTGAGACCTCGATGTACACGATCCGCCAGGAGATCGCCCGATGGCTGCGGACGACTCCGCCCAAGGGCATGATTGCCTAACACGGATAATTCACCGCGGAGCGAGCAGACGTAGGGCGGGTTCCACCCGCCCTACAGGGAACTGGGTGGCCCACCTCTTTAGAGGTGGGGGACACGAATGGTTCGCCGATTCGTGTCCCCCACGGCTAAAGCCATGGGCCACCCCAGATGAGTTGTCAATCAGTTATAGGAGCATGGATAATGGCTGATCGTCCGGAACCTCCTGATCTTGAAGTTAACCTTCCCCTGCCCGAGGGCCTGAAAGTCACCGGGGAAGAGCCCTACCGCATTCTGGTGTTGAGCGATTTTGCAGGCTCGGAGTCCGGCTCGCTTTCTGGTCCGCTGGCTGACCGGGTGGTCGAGGTGAACGCCGACAGTTTCGATGAAGTGATGGCGGCGGCTTCGCCCGGCGTGAACTACACCATCAGCGACCCGGTGGCTTCGGGCAATGTCATGGTGGAGGTGAATCTGCGTTTCGACTCGGTGCGTGCCTTTGCACCCGAGGTATTGGCCCAGCAGATTCCCGCAGCCCGCGTGCTGATGGAGATGCGCGAGTCGATCGCCAAGCGGCTTGGCGGGCAGATATCCGCCTCCGATCTGGATGGGGCGGTCAGTCAAATCGTTGCCGCGGATTCCGGGTTGTCCTGGCTGACGGAGTCGCTCAAGGTTCCCGCCTCCGCGGCGGAGCCGGCGGTTCCACCCGGGCAGGTTGACGCTTTGCTGGATCAGATCGATCTGGGCGATGATGCGTCTGGTGACAGCGGTGGTGGTGGGAAATCTCCGATCGGTTCGCTGGTTTCGGCAGCGGCGGGCAAGGGCAGTGTGATTCCCGCGGGTGAGGTGTCGGCTTTGCGGCGGACGCTGGCGGAGATCGACCGGCGGATTTCGCTGTGGCTTAATGCGGTGCTGCACTCTGAGCAGGTGCAGCAGTTGGAGTCAACCTGGCGTGGGCTGGCGTTTCTGATCGAGCGGGTCGACTTTCGCAAGAACGTGCGGGTGACATTACTGCATGCTCCACAGAATGCGCGTGTCGAGCGTTTGATATCGCTGGTCATCGACCCGGTGTTTGATGAAGGGGCTGACGCTCCTGATTTTATCGCCGTTGATGGGTTGTTCGGGAACAGCGCCGCGGATATGGAGACGCTCGACGCATTGGCTCAACATGCCGCAAGTCTGCCGGCGGTGGTGTTGGCTGGTGTTGGGCCTCGTTTTTTCGGGGTCAAGCATTCCTGGCAGACCGCTACGCTTCCGACAATTCTCAATATGTTCGACCAATGGCAGTTTGCCAAGTGGAAGACGCTACGGAACGAACCGTATGCCAAGCATCTGGCGGTGGTGTTTGGCCGCTGTCTGCTGCGGACGCCGTATGAGAAGGAGAGCGGTTCAGGCACGGACTTCGCTTTCCGTGAGCAGAGCATTACGGAGCAGGATTTCGTGTGGGTTTCCGGGTCGGTTGCGGCGGCGTGCCTGGTCGCCCGTAGCGTGGGGGAGACCGGTTGGCCGGCGGCGGTGACCGGCTTGGCGCATGGGACCATCGAAGGGCTGCCTATCGCTCACGGCGGCAAGAAGGGTGACAAGCAGTTCGGCCCCACCAACAACACGCAGACCCCTCAGCCGAAAATCGACGAAATGGGCATGGCTGGCATCAATGCGTTTTCCGGGATCGGGACGAAGGATAACGCGGTGCTGTGCAACGGGATGACGGCTGCCAGACCGCAACGGGCTGAGCCGAGTGCCCTGTTCGAGGTTAGCCTGCCTTATCTTCTCTTCGCCGGGCGTTTGTCGGCGTTGTTGTGGGCACTGAAGCCGTACCTGCGCGGGATGACACCGGAGAAGATACGCGCGTTTGTGGCAGTGCACGTGCGCGAATGGTTGAAGCTGGACAAAGACGCCACCTCGGGATGCGTCTCCGTGCATCTCCGCGAATCCGAGGATGATCCGAGCGTGCTCGAACTGGCAGCCACGGTCACCCCACCGCAAACCCTGGTCCCAGGCGGAGTGCCGGTGGTGCTGGGCTACAAGCTCACGCCGATGTGAATGGAGAATGGAGTCTGTAGGTCGAGTCCGCAGACCCGACGTTTGGGATTCCCAACGGCGTCACCAGGGGATGTCGGGTCTGCGGACCCGACCTACAGAGACTAGACAGTTTTGCGTTTCAATGGCTTGCGCTAGGCCCGGCATTTATGCCGGGTGAGAAGGCTGAACGAAGAATCCTCCCGTTCCTCCCCGCCGCCGAAGGCGGCGGGGAGGAACGGGGGGGCAAAGGCAACCACTCCAATACCCGGCATAAATGCCGGGCCTAGCGCAAGCCTGCTCCCACAAAACCCACGCTATTCCGCATACGGGTTTACTGAATATTCACGCTCAGTCGTAGGTCGGGTCCGCAGACCCGACCTACTGGCTGATAGCTGATGGCTGACAGCTTCCCACGCTTTTATCTGCCACAGGCTGGTTTGGCATGAGTCACCTGGTCGGGATGTGGCAGCAGTCCTCTTCCGGCACGCAGGCGGTTCTCGCTAGCGAGATACTCGGCGACAACCTTTGTGGAGATACGATTTACGGTCCCGTTTGCCCACCCCACACAGAACCCGGAACCCGCCGGCGGCGGATCATTCACGTCAGGATCAGGCCACATGATCACCACCCATGACGTATTGTTCGCGGTGGCCAGGTCCATCCCGTGGTATGTGAACACGAAGTCGCCCAGCCGATGGGCAACGATGCCGTCAGGCAGGGCGGCGATCGACTCACGGACTAAACGGTCTTTCTGTACGCGGGTAAGGAAAGCGAACCCGTCCAGTGACGTCTGCCCCAGTGGGACATCCGCCTGTTGCGTATCGGTTTCGACAACCAGCAAGTCCCACGCGGCGAGGAAGTCTTCATCCACAAGTTGGATAGCGTGATCGGGCCCTTGGCCGGCGTGTTGCTCGGCGTAGTTCAATACCGCATCCAGGACCACCCGCGTCTCGCTTACTGACCCCACCGTAGCACCCGTTCCGAAGGTAGTCGTGGGCGTAGCGGAGAAGGTGACAGCCCAGACACTGAAAGCGATGAACCCGGCGATCGACAATAGGGGGAAGGTCAGAACCGCCAAGGCGGCTCGGGCGCCGCCGACTTTCTGGCCTTGGCGGACCATGAGCACCGCACTGACCACCCACCAGACCCAACCCAAGTACCATCCCAGGCACGGAATGAGCATGACCACGTTGGCCCCGGAACTGTAGCAGATGGCGTGGTAGGTGCGTCCCAGCCCGCCGGCTGTCTTGCCCGTCATCATCAGCAGGCCATGGGTGATCAATCCCGCCACGGCTACCGCCCCCAGCAAAAACACTCCTCCCATGCTCGCGCCTATTCCCATCTCCATAAAACCCGGGGTTGCTCCAAGCCCACCAAATAGCCCTATGCCCACAGACAGCACCACGAAAGGTGTCACTCCCACCAGCATAAGCAGCATATGAGTGAAGAAGGTGAACCACCATGCCGACGCGGTCGAACTGTGCAACGGCGTCAGGCGCATCAGCCGGCCTGGCCCGACCAGCGCCATCCCCACAGTGGAGAACCACCCCCGCACAACACCCCGCTTGCTCCGGTTAAGCCAGGGCATCTGCTCCACCTCGGTCTGTTCCTCCTCCAGCCCTTCTGCCGGCAGGAGGACCATCTCGTCCATGTGGATGTGGGCGGAGCATGAGGTGCAGTCGAACTCGGTGGGTATCAGGTGTCCCTGCGGCCCGGTGCCGTAATACGCCCGGTTGCAGTGTGGGCAACAGAACTGCACACTGTTGACTACAAACTCGAATTCGCTGGGCCTAAATGGCGTGCCGCATTCCGGGCACTGCCGCGACCGCAGGTTCCACAGACGATAATCGCAGATTTTGCACCGCATCAGCTAACACCCACCATTGGGGTCCAAAGTCCAAGGTCCCGCGGATCCCTGACTTTGGACTTTGGACCAGGGACTTTGGACTTACCAGCGTAGGGCGGGTGAAACCCGCCCTACTCCGGTAACCCGCCTACGAAACCAGCGGCGGGCCGAAACGCTCGGATGAATCCCGGGCAGGTGACCATCCGACAATCTCATCTCGGATATTTTTCCGCCTGAACCAGATCAGCATAAACACCGGCAACGCCCAATACCAAAGCAACCCCACCACCAACCCCACGATGGCGAAGGTTTCCAGAGAGCCGGCGGGCATGGATGCAGCGCCTGGATTCTGTTTTGATATGGACTCGATCTGCTGCGGGAGAGTGTTATAATTGTACATGGTTACGACGACCACATACAGCATCTTGAGCACCGCCCATACCATTGCCGCTTTGACGGCCCACCGACGCCGGCTGAGTAGCCCGACACCCGCGACCAACAAGAGCACCGCCAGGATCACGGTCAGGCTGGAGCTAATCATGACCCAGCTCACCTGGGCTTCGCTGAGTTTGATAGCGCGCGGCGAGTTATCGGGAAGAGCGGACCCCATCTTGTCCAATATAAAGGGAGCCAAAAACCCCATGATACCGCCCAGCGTAGCCAGTATGCCGAAGATGATCGCAATTATTCCGATCACCCCGGGCCAGGATGAGCGGCTTTCCGGTTGACGAGTTTCGCCCACACTGGTCGGCGGAGTAAAACCTGCCGGTGATACTGTTTCGCTGTTACTATTCACCATCTTAATCTCTCACAAATCTGTTGTCGTGGATGTAGGGCGGGTTCCACCCGCCACGCCAGGAAGGCGGGTGGAACCCGCCCTACACCGGT
>JAGLWJ010000545.1 GCA_023133475.1 Phycisphaerae bacterium
CGCGAGGTTCCACCCACCCTACATTAATCCTGCACCCGGCGGATGTCCGCTCCGACGGCGGTGAGCTTCTCCTCGATACGCTGGTAGCCGCGGTCGATGTGATACGCACGATGCAGCCTGGTCTGCCCCTTGGCGATCAGCCCTGCCAGGATCAGAGCGGCAGAAGCCCGCAAGTCCGATGCCATCACCGGCGCCCCGATCAACTTCTTCACCCCCTCGATAATCACCGTAGGCCCCTCCTTGCGGATGTGAGCCCCCATCCGGTTCAGCTCCGCCACGTGCATGAAGCGGTCGGGGAAAATCTTCTCGGTGACCACACTGTTCCCGTCCGCCAGGCACAGCAACGCCATCGTCTGAGCCTGAAGGTCCGTCGGGAAACCGGGATAAGGCTGAGTGGTAAGTTCTATCGGCTCCAGCCGCCGGGCGGAACTGACCTGCACGCCCTTCTCATACCGCTCGATGTTAAGCCCGAGGTGCCGCAGACGATCCACCACCGCAATCAAATGCTCCAGACGCCCGTTCTCCAAGTGCAACTCGCCGTTGGTGATAGCCGCCGCGATTATGAATGTGCCGGTCTCGATGCGGTCGGGAATGACGGTATGTTCGACGCCTTGCAGCGAATCGACCCCGTCGATGGTGATACGCGGCGTCCCGTGACCGGTGATCTGAGCCCCGCATTTGTTCAAAAACTCTGCCAGATCGGTGATTTCCGGCTCACAAGCCGCCGACTCGATCACCGTGCGCCCTTCCGCCAGCGTCGCAGCCATCAGCACGTTGGCGGTCCCGGTCACCGTGGACCCGAACGCCCCGCCGAGAAACAACTCGGTTCCCTTGAGTTTCTTGGCCCGCAGCACAATATCGCCGCCTGCCAGGTCGAAGTCCGCCCCGAGGCTCCGCAGCCCCTGGATGTGCAGGTTGATCGGGCGATCTCCGATGGCGCACCCGCCGGGCATCGAGACCTGGGACCGTTTCCGCTTGGCCAACAGCGGGCCCATGACGCAGACGCTGGCTCGCATTCTGGACACCAGTTCGTACTCGGCGTGGCAGTTCATCTCGTCCTCAGCCCGAAGGCGAAGCCCGCCCTCTTCCCTACGCTCACAGGTGATGCCCAAGCGGTTGAGCAGTGTGATCATCTGCCGTACGTCCTGCAAATCGGGCACATTATGCAGGATGGTTTCGCCTTCACAGAGGATTGTCGCCGCGAGGATGGGCAGGGCTGCGTTCTTGGCGCCGTCAATTTTCACCGTCCCCTTAAGCCGCGATCCGCCATTGATCTCGAAGTGTTCCACGATTCCGATCCTCTCTTTTCAATTCTCTGCATGAATTACCGTAGGGCGGGTTCCACCCGCTGCTCAGTCCAAAGTCCAAGGTCCAAAGTCGGTAGTGGGGGTGGCCCAGGGCTTTAGCCCTGGGGGACGCGAATCGCGTCAGGTATTCGTGTCCCCCACCGCTAAAGCGGTGGGCCACCCACCCTCTTGCCTCTTGCCTCATGCCTCTTGCCTTATCCCTCTTGCCTCTTTCAAACGAAACTCCATCACCCGGTCGTGCGGGTCTTGGGGGTCGCGCCAAGTTCCCACGTGTTCCCAGCAGCCGGTGCGGCTGAAGATTCCGACGACCGCCTCTTCCTTACCATACCCGATTTCGACGAGGATGGACCCTCCGACTCGCAGGATTGTGCCGCCGGTGTCGGCAAAAGTGCGGTAGAAGGACAAGCCGTCTCCCTCTACGGTGAGAGCGACGGCAGGTTCGTGATCGCGGACGTTTTTTGGCAGGGTGGCCATCTCGGCGACACTAACATATGGCGGGTTCGACACGAGAAAATCAAACCCGTCGTCGGGCACCAGGCCTGCCGAAAGCCCGAGCCGATCAGCCTGTGCGAATACGACACGTTCCGCCACCTCGTGCTCACTCGCGTTCCGCTGGGCCACCTCCAGGGCTTGGGCGGAGATATCGATCGCAACGGCTTTGGCTGCCGGAAGGTGCTTGAGAATGGCAACCGCCAGGCATCCGCTGCCGGTGCCCACGTCGAGGAACTGCGGAGCCTCCCAACCGTGTTCCTCACAGAGTTGCAACGCCCGCATCACCAGCATCTCGGTCTCCGGCCGCGGAATCAACACTGCCGGCGTCACCTCGAACTCCAACGAGAAGAACTCCTTGTGCCCCACCAGGTAAGCCACCGGAGCATGGTCTGCGGCAGCTTTGACCAACTCACGAAAAGCCGCCCGTTTATCCGCATCGGGGACGCTATCGAAGCGGGTGTACAGCTCGATTTTCCGGCAGTTCAGCGCGTGCGAGAGCAGCACCTCGGTGGCCAGCCGGGCTTCATCCACTCCCCGCTGAGCCAGATACTGCTGGGTCCATTGCAACAAACGTGCAACGGTCCACGGAGTCTGGTTGGTTGTGCCCTGATCCACCATGGCAGGGAATATAGCAATTCAGCGAGATTTGTCATACAGCGACAATCCACAGCGTTTAGCGGCGACCCGAAGGGGAGCGTGAAGAGTGGAGCGTGGAGAATAGAGCGTGAAAAACACAGAAAACGGCGTAATCACAATTGTAGGGCGGGTTTCACCCACCGTTGTGATATTGCGCGGCGGGTAGAATTTGCTCTGATACCACTTCCATTCTCAATTCTCCCCGCACCGCGCTCCATTTTCCACGCTCCATTTTCCATGCTCCCCTTCGGGTCGCCGCTAAACGCCTGCGTGTGCACACAACGACGGTGTCTCCCATCCCCCCATTTTCCATTTTTCATTTTCAATTTGTCCCCGTTCCTCTCGGCGGTGAATTATCCGGGTTAGTGGTAAAGGCGCGTTTGTGGTAGTATATACTGGGTAGTGTTTGCGGAGGCTGAGCGAGCAGGGCGTTGGGCAAGCCCCCTGTGGTGTGTCGGAGTTCCGGATCAGCCTGGAGGTGGGCAAATGAAGAAAAGTATGTTCTCGGCTTTGTTGATCGTCTTTGGCATGTTGGCGTCGCAACCCGCGTTGGCAGGTAGTTGGCACAAATCGTCCCTAGGCCAAGCGGAATTCGGAAAGCTATGGAGCGGCGATGCCTTTGACGTAAGGGACTTGGCCGGCAAAGTTGTGCTGGTCTACTGGTGGACTGATGGGTGAGCGGCGTGCAAACAGTCGATGCCCGGGTTGGCATCCTACGAAAAGAACGCCCGTTCTTCCGGCATTGTGGTGATTGGCGTAACAATCCACTCCAAGAAGGACAAAGCCCTGAAAATCGTGAACAAAGCCAGTGCCGAGTTTGCCATCGTTAACGGCGGCAAGGTGCCGGGGACGAAGGTGGGCGGCTATCCCACCTACACGCTTTATGGTCGCGACGGGGAGATTGTCTCTCAGCAACTCGGCAGCAAGGGCAAAAGCAAGGGCAAGGGCAAGAACAAGATCAATGACGGCCTGTCCGATGAGTTCGAGGTGGCTATCGAGAAGGCCTTGGCGTCAGCGGTCACCGTATTCCTCGTCGATCTGGAGAAGTACCACGAGAAAACCACCACCCGCTACGCCAAGCGGGCACGCAAAGGCCGCGGTTTCGGGCGGTTGATCGAGCAACTCGAGGAGACAATCGCCCAGGGCACGTCGGCGGAGAAGACCGAGGCCCAACGTCTCAAAACCGCGATTCTGGACTACGGGCACAAAGCCTTCACTGCGGCAGAGGAACTTGAGGACGAGTCCCCTCACCGCCATTTCGATATGATGAAAGACTTGGCCAAGAGCTTCCGCGGGCACGAGATTGGCGACCAGGCAAAAGCCGTCTACAAATCGCTCAAGAAAGACAAAGAAACCAAGAAGGAAATCGCCGCTGCTCGGCTATACGAAGAACTCCAAATCTGCAACGAGCGAGAGAAGAAAACGATTTACCGGCAAATCGAGAAGAAGTACGCCGAGACTCGCTTCGGCCGCCGCGCATTGAAAGAGCGCGATGCCGACGAGAAGAGCTAAAGAGCGTGCACTACTAACCCGGATATTTCACCGCGGAGCACGCAGAGACCGCAGGTTGTAGGGCGGGTTTCACCCGCCTTTGTCGCATTGCATGGCGGGTGGAACCCGCCCTACTACACTTCAATTGGGCGTTGCATT
>JAGLWJ010000546.1 GCA_023133475.1 Phycisphaerae bacterium
ACGGCTGGAGATACTCGCTGATTACATACCAATCGTCGGGGGTGCCGGTGCTGCCCGGCACGCTGACCTGCACCGCCCGGTCGGCCAGACTGCCACTCTCGCAACCCCGCCGGTCGATTTTCGCGTTGCCGTTGGGATTGATCCAGGTGCTCCCGTCACCGCCGTCGGGGTAGGGGACACCATCGAATCCATGCATCGGTGTGTTGTTTGCAAAGTCGCTGAACCCGTCCCACAGGTTGTAGCACCGCTCGACGTCGCACTCGTCGGGATTGCCGTTGGTGTTGCAGTCGTCGCTGGTTCCGACGTCGATGTCACACTCGTCCATGATGCCGTTGGTGTTGCAGTCCGAGCCGCTTCCGGCACTTATCTCGCACTCGTCGGGGATGCAGTTACTGTTGCAGTCGTTTTCGGCTGGCCCCAGCGGAGGCACCTGGCACTCATCCGGAGTGCCGTCCGGTTGGCAATCCACACTGGTGTTGCCGTCGATGTCGCACTCGTCGGGGACGCAGTTGTCGTTGCAGTCATTTCCGGCTGGCCCCAGCGGAGGAACCTGGCATTCATCCGGGATATCGTCCGGTTGGCAATCCACACTGGTCCCGGCGGCAATGTCACAAGGGTCGGCGATCCCGTTTCCGTTACAGTCGGGCTGGCATTCGTCAGGGACACCGTTGCCGTCGCAATCCTCGGACTCGCCGCATCCCTCAACATCGCAAGGGCCACCAGGTTCGCCGCAGTCGATGTCGCATTCATCCATCACGTTATTCTCATTGCAGTCGGCGGAACGCCACACAAGAGGCACTATAGCGAAGTCTTCGTCGCCGGCGAATCGCATGCAGTTGTACGCGCCCGCACAGATTGGGTAGTTCGCGTTGGCCTGATCGAACGCGTCCTTCACCGCATACCCAAGGTTCATGTAGTTAAAGAGCGAGGCCTGCCAGTCGAGAGAGTAACTCCAGCACACGCTACACTGTGGATCTGACATACCACAGTACCCCACGACGGTGGTATTCTCCACCGAGCCCTTCCTGAACTCATACGCGAAGGTGCCGTTGCCTGTGGAACACATGCCGTGGCAACTCCCTATGAAGGCGAATGGCATCTTCTCATAGCCGATCATCCACGCCTCAATCTCATAAGCGCATGTATACTCCGCGTTGTCCCCATCCACACACCCGCCGGCGAAGCAGGTGCTATCGCCGTGGGCCAGTTCGTAGAACATCGCGGTCTCGTTAGACTGGATATGGCTCTGAACCGTCGCCTCGGTCGGCCACTCGACCTCCTCAGTTGAGTAGCCCATCGTGTTGAACCACGATTTGGCGTTCAGGGACCAGCTACGCCATGAGCTGCTGCACGGATACCAGTCCTGCGGGCCTGTCAGGGAGAATGCCGTGTAGGGCGGGGGCACACCGTTCCCGAGAATCACGCCCGCGACCGCGTCGATGACGGTAACGGCGCACTCCCCGTGCTCGCCTATGCCGCGAACCACCCAGCACGGGTTCCCCGGCGTCGGGACGAGCGGGAAAACGTCTGACTCGGGAGAGATGATATAGAGGCTGGAGAACTGGATATCGCCTTCGACCAGCGCCTCGGCTTGCACTCTCGAAATGAGCGAGCGGGGCACGACTGCGGGCAGATCATCGCGCCAGTGGCTCTTCCGCGCGAGGAGTTCCCGTGTATGCTTATCCAGTTGATAGACAATGTAATCCTTCTCGACGGTGGCCTGGCCTATCGTCCGCTGGTGGAAGTAGACGAGCATAGAGCCAATCTCGACCTCTTCAAAATCCCTGCCGCCGTCGCCGTATCGCTCGAACAGGCCCGTCGGTGCTGCGGCAGCCGACGCGTAGCAAAGGAACAGGACGAGAATCGGCACCATCCATATCACTCTCGACAACCGCACGAATCTCGTCACATCCATTAGTTTCCCTCCAGTGCAAATACTCGATACGCGAGTCCCGTCGCGTTGGGTGCCATGGCCCACGCTTGCGTGACCATGAGTTGGGTTGCCTTAGGAAAACCTTGGCAATCCTGGCCAACGGAAAAAGCATCATCAATTCAATGACCACATCGGTGTTTATGGGCTGTCGAAGGCCTCCTGAAAGGCGGCGAAATCTTCCAGGTCCACGTCCTGGTCCTCGTCGAAGTCGAAAGCGTCGCGGCATGCCCCGGCGCATTGAGGCAATGACGGGTTTGGCGTCGCCCCGGGGCCTGCCATGCACTGGGTGAAGCCGGTGAAGTCGCCGAGGTCCACGTCGCCGTCACCGTCGAAGTC
>JAGLWJ010000547.1 GCA_023133475.1 Phycisphaerae bacterium
TCGCTTCGCTTCACCCTGGGCTATATTCCGATGCCCCCTCTGGGGGCTGAGAGTGCGTCATCACGTATTGGAATGGTTGCCTTTGCCCCCCGTTCCGCCCCACCGCCTTCGGCGGCGGGGCGGAACGGGGGAGCAAAGGCAACCACTCCAAATACCCGGCATAAATGCCGGGCCTAGCGCAAGCCTGCCGCCACGAAAACCACGCTATTCCGCATACGGGTTTACTGAATATTTACTCCCGATTCTCTGGCTGACGGCTGATAGCTGACGGCTGATAGCTTTTCAACCGCCCCCTTTTTAGAACGGGCCGTCCTCGACATAGGTTTGCGAGCCGGCTGGTTCGGGCTCGAAGGACCTGGTGCGGAAGGAGGTTAGCTTCCGGTCGAATACCAACTCAATCGTGGCGGTAGGCCCATTACGCTGCTTCTCGATGATCAACTCCGCCAGACCTTTTACGGTCGGGTCGTCCCGTTTGTAATACTCTTCGCGGTGCAGCAGGAGCACCACGTCGGCATCCTGCTCGATGGCTCCGGACTCGCGGAGGTCGCTCATTCGCGGGCGGTGCCCCTCGCGCCCTTCCGACATGCGGTTCAACTGAGCCATGGCGATGATCGGCACATTAAGTTCGCGCCCCAGCGCCTTGAGTCCTCGGCTGATGGCGGAGATTTCCTGCTGGCGGTTGTCGGAGCTGGATGGAGCGGTCATGAGCTGCAAATAGTCGGTGAAAACCGCCTGAATGTCGTGCTGCTGAGCCAACCGGCGGGCCTTGGCGCGGAGTTCCAGCACGCTGATACCCGGCGTGTCGTCGATGTACAACGGAGCCTGCTCCAATTCCGCACACACAAAGCCCAGTTGTTGCTTCTCCTCCTCCGAAACCATGCCTCGGCGAAACCGGTGCGAATCAATCCGACCCCGACCACACAACACTCGCTGAGCCAATTGCTGGCGGCTCATCTCCAGCGAGAAAAACACCACCGGGCGCTTGTCGTCGATGGCCATGTTCTCCGCAATGTTGAGCCCCAAGGCGGTTTTGCCCATCGAGGGGCGCCCGGCAATGACGATGAAATCGCCGCGCTGGAACCCGCTGGTCAGATCGTCCAACTGGGTAAAGCCGGAAGCCAGCCCGGTCAGATAGCTACCCTCGCCGGGCTTGATCTTCTCGTAAATCTCCTTGAGCAATTCGCGGAGGGCGGATGCCCGCCCACTGACCCGTCGCTGGGTCACTTGAAAAAGACGCTGCTCCGCCTCATCCAGCAGCTTGGCGACTTCCTGGTCATCGGCATAAGCGGACTGGCTGATCTCGCCTGCGCAGCGGATCAGGTCCCGCAACAGCCCCTTGTCCCGCACGATCCGAGCGTAATACTCGGCGTTGACCCAGGACGGCACGCTCTCGGCGAGTTGGACCAAGTACCCAACCCCGCCAACCTGCTCCAACAGGTTGCGGCGCTTCAATTCATCCTTGACCACAACGAGGTCGATCGGCTGATTGCCGTCGTACAGATCGACCAGCACCTCGTAGAGCAGGTAATGCCCGGGTTGGTAAAACCAGTCCGCCTCCTGGCGCCCGATGATCGGCAGCACCAGCCCGATCGCATCGCGGTTGAGCGTCATCGAGCCCAGCAGGCTCATCTCCGCATCAACACTATGCGGCGGGAGGGGGATGATAGGCCCCGACTCGCTCTGTCGACTAGTAGGTGTCGCCAGCGTCGTCATCGTCGCCAGCCTCCTGCTCCTTCCCGCCCTCGGTGGCACCGGCTCGCACAATCCAAACCTTTACCGTGGTGGCGATGCCCTCAGCCAGGACGACATCCACCACAATGTTGTCCAGATGGCGAATCGGGGTGCGCAGCTCGATTTGCGCAGGGTTGATCCCATGCCCTTCCTCACGCAGGGCGGCGGCAATCTCGCGGGGGCCTACCGAACCGTACAGCACACCTTCCTCGTTGGCTGGTGCGGAGATGGTCACTTCCACGTCCGCCAGCTTTTCCGCCCGCTTCTTTAGCTCGGCGTGGGCGACCAGCACCCGTTCCTCAGCCGCAGCCCGTTCCTCCGCCAACGCCCGCATGTTCACCTCGGTCGGCTGAGTTGCCAGCCGATTCGGTAAAAGATAATTGCGTGCAAAACCGGGGGCGACCTCTACCACGTCGCCAACGATGCCCAGCTTGGCTACGTCTTTTGTCAGAAGAAGTTTCATCATTCGACCTCAATCGTTATTCAATCAAACCAGCCGCACCTTCGACAATTATAACCGATTCGCCGTCGGCGGCGACAGCAAAAATCTTGCTCTCTTCAAAGCACACAGAACCGCGACCGTAAGGGAGCGGCCAATCCAAGCGACGAAGGCGGGCGAAACCCGCCCTACATCCGGATGGGCGTTTCTCGGTCAAAACGGCACGTCAGCCTGCGCCCCCGGCGGCTCCTCCTCGTATGCCGGCGGAGCGTCTGCCGGCGGAGCGCTAACCGGGGGGGCAGCAACTGGTGGTGGGCCAGCCGGTGGAGCACCGACAGGTGGAGCACCGACAGGTGGGGCGCCAACAGGTGGGGCGCCAACAGGTGGGGCGCCAACCGGCGGGGCGGCGGCGGGGTACGCCTGGGCGCCTGGGGCTCCACCCCCGGCACCACCGGGCGACCCGAGAAACTGTGATCTATCGACCATCACGTCCAGCTTGCTCCGATTCTGCCCGTCCTGACCGGTCCACTGGCTGAAGTGCAAGCGCCCCTCGATCAGAATTTGGCGCCCCTTCGACATGTACTGATTGATCGTCTCCCCCTGACGCCCAAACGCGGTGCAGTCCACAAAGCAGACCTCTTCCCGCTTCTCGTTGGTCTGGCGATCGGTCCACACGTGATTGATGGCCATACCAAACTTGCACACCGTCGTGCCGGATGGCGTATAAGTAAGCTGGGGGTCGCGGGTCAAGTTGCCCGCAAGGATGACTCGATTGAAATTCGCCATGAGATGGTCCTTAGCTCTGGGGTGTTACGACTCGGTTACTTCGTCGGCATCTTCGGGGTTTGCGGAAGATATCACCACCTCGGCATCCTCCACAACCTGCTCATCTTTCTTCTCCTCGGGAGCCTGGTCACCTTCTTGCGGCTTCTCGTCCGGCGTGTCGCCCTTTTCGGGAGGCGTCTCACCCTTTTCGGAAGGCGTGTCGCCCTTTTCGGGAGGCGTCTCGCCTTCTTCAGGAGGTGCCACCGCCTTCTTGTCGGGAGCGAACTCGTTCATCAGCTCGAAGGTCATGTGGTCCGCCCGCAGCATCAACAGGCGGAGCACACTCTCGGAGAGTTGCGTGTCCCGCTCGATTCCGAGGAGAACCTCGGGCCGGCACTTGAAGTAGGTCAGCACATACGTACCGCGTTTGTGCCCCTTGATCTCATATGCCAAGCGGCGCTCTTCCCACTTCCTGCAGAAAACAATCTCCGCCTCCGCACGGTCCAGGATACGTCTGATCTCGCCCTCTGCCTTGGGGAAATCCGTCGCAAAGCCGGAGTCAAACAGGAACATGCCTTCATACAACCTTGGTTTCAATAGTCTATACCTCCGTCTTGCCGGATGACGATGAAACACCCAGCCGGATTACACCGGATCCATGGCGTTGTAGCGGTTCATCGTCTCTTCCGGGCCACTGGTGATCCAACATTCAATCGCATCCGCCGCCTGTGGGATGACCCTTTGGATAATCGCCTCCTCCGAGGCGGCGAAGGGCGAAAGCACATAACCGGCGGCATCACCTATCGCACTACCTATACCGATCCGCAAACGGGCAAACTCACAAGTGCCTACCCGGCTGATGATGTCCTGCAAACCACGGTGACTGCCGGCTGACCCGGCAGCCCTCAACCGCAATCGGCCTGGCGGCAAAGCCAAGTCATCCCCAACCACCACCAGATCGCCCACCTCCAGCCGGTAAAACCGACCGGCTGCCAGCACCGCCTGCCCACTGCGATTCATAAAGGTGGTCGGCTTGAGCAACACCGCGGGTTCCTCGCGGATCACGCCCTTGCCGAACCATGCGTGGAACTTCTCCTGCCTGGTATCGATCCCCCAGCGAGCCGCCAACTCGTCGATCACGCGAAAGCCGACATTGTGCCGGGTGCCGGCATACTTCGATCCCGGGTTGCCCAAACCAACGATCAGTTTCACGGTTCTCGCCCGGGTTTCGAGTCTCCTGTAGGGTGGGTGGAGCTTCGCGGAGCGAAGCGCAACCCACCGCGCCGACTCATATGAGTCCAAAGTCCCTAGTCCAAAGTCTGTAGGTCGGGTCCACCCTTGGGAGGGCGAACCTCCTGGTGAGCCGTCGGCTCTGCCGCGAAGGGCGGAATCGGCTCGGTCAGAGCCTCGCCTTCCCGGCTCAACCCTCCTTCTCGGGTCCCTCTTCTTCCTTGGCCCGCCCGATCACTTCCGGCTGCTCGGCCTCTTCGCCGGCCTCCTCTTCCACAATCTCTTCAGCCAGCACCCGCACTGCGGCAATCCGCTCCTCGGGATCGGTCAGCAAGGTCACACCCGCAGGCAACTCCAGATCCTTGGCCAGCAACGCCTCCCCGACCTTGAGATGCTTGACGCCGGCTACAATCGTCTCGGGAATCTGGGTTATCAGACACTCGACATCCACCTCCGAAACGGGATGATCGAGCACTCCACCCTCGGCAATCCCTTCCGGGGTCCCACGTAGTTCGACGCCGACCTTGACGTGCACCTTCTCGCCCACTTTCACCCGCATCAAATCCACATGGAGCGGATTAGTGTCCAGATAATCGTACTGCACGTCCTTCACCAGATACTGTATCTGCTTGCCGTCAAGCTCCAGGTTGAACACCCGGGCTCCGTGCTGTAGCTCGAGCAGCGCGTCGTGGGCATCGAGGGAAATCGGCTCGGGGTCCTCGCCGTGCCCGTAAATGATTGCCGGCAGGCGCCCCGCCTCCCTCTCGCGGCAAGCGTGCTTGGTGCCCAAGTTGGTGCGCCGGCTTGCTTTAAGTACCAATTGCTCCATCTTGCATAATCTCCATCGCTATCTGATTTCGCTCTCGCAGTTAAACAAGGCACTTACCGATTCGTGGCGGTGAATACGCCGGATGGCTTCGCCGAAAAGGGGAGCCACCGACACCACCTCCAACTTGGGCAATGCCTTACGCACCGCATCGGGAATCTCGATGGTGTCCGTTACACACACGTAGTCGATCCCCGCATCCAGAATCCGCTCCACCGCCCGCCCCGCAAAAATCCCGTGAGTCGCGCCGACATAGACCGACTTGGCCCCCCGGTCACGCACCAATCGTGCCGCCCCGTGAATCGTGCCAGCCGTTGTGATCATGTCGTCGAAGATCATCACGTTCCGGCCTTCCACGTCGCCGATGATGCGGACCGCCTTGATGCTGTTCCCGCTTTGTCGCCTTTTGTCGATGATGGCCAACTCCGCCCCAACGATAGACGCAAACTTGTTGGCCTTCTTCAGGTTGCCGACGTCCGGCGAAACCAGCACCGTGTTCTCCAGCCTCAACGACATGAACTGCCGGGCAAGCGCCCGACTGGCGGACAGATGGTCCACCGGAATGTCAAAAAAGCCCTGAATCTGCTCGGCGTGCAGGTTCATCGTCACCACCCGGTGAGCCCCGGCGGTAGTGATCATGTTGCTTACCAGCTTGGCGGTTATTGGGGTACGCCCCTCGGCTTTGCAATCCTGCCGCGCGTAACCGAAATACGGAATCACCACCGTGATCCGATTGGCTGACGCCCGACGCAGGCTGTCCACGAAAATCAGCAGTTCCATCAGGTTGTCGTTAACCGGCGGGGCGGTCGATTGCACCACGAAACAGTCCCGCCCGCGAACGTCGCTCTCGAGCTTGAGAAACGTTTCCCCGTCGGGGAAGGTCTGAATCGTCACCTCGCCCGGCTCGATTTGCAGATAACCACAGATCGCCTTGGTCAATGCCTGCGAACTACTCCCGCCCAAAATGATGAGTTCGCCCTTGATCGGCGCTTCGCAAACTCTGCCGTTGCTCATCTCAACACTCCCGCGCTACACCCGCCGACCGAACTGCCGGGCGGAACCCGCACGCCGCCATCGGTCCGAGTAAAGGGACCCAGACGACAGCACTCACCCACGACAGCCCCAGACCCTACATAGCTGAAAGGGTGAACCTGGGTCTCTCGGCCTATCGAAGCCCCGTGCTCGATCCAGGTCGTCCGCGGGTCCACGATGGTCACCCCGCAGCCCATCCAATACCGCTGAATACGGTCTTGCATCACCCGGTTGACTTGGGCCAAGTCGGCACGCGAGTTGATCCCCATTGCGTCTTGCTGGGGAACTGCGGGGATCGCACCTGCACCCGAACCATCTTGACGCAGGATTTTGACCGTGTCGGTGATGTAATACTCGCCCTGTGAGTTGTCCGCCGTCAATCGGCTCAGCGCCGCAAACAGATACTCGCTGTCGAAGCAGTAATAGCTGGGGTTGACCTCGCGAATCGCCAACTGCTCCGGCGTGCAGTCCTTGTGCTCGACGATGGCAGCCAGAGACCCGCCCGCATCCCGGACGATTCGCCCGTACCCGTGAGGGTCATCCAGCACCGACGTCGCCAGCGTCACGGAGTTGCCCGTGCGGTCGTGCTCTTCGAGCAAAGCCGCAAGCGTGGAACTGTGGATCAAGGGCATGTCGCCGGCGATGACCAGCACGTGCCCGGCAAAACCCGCCAGAGCCTCCTCACAGACCATCACCGCGTGCCCGGTGCCGTTCAGCTCTGCCTGATGAACCCAGGTGATGCCCGCAGACTCGCAATAGGCATCCATCACCAGTTCGCGGCGATGCCCGACCACCACGATGATCCGCTCGGCCCCCACTTCGCGGCAGGCATCGAGCACATACGTCAGCATGGGCTGACCGCACACCTCATGGAGCACCTTGGGCAGTTCGCTTTTCATCCGCGTGCTTTTGCCTGCTGCCAGTATGATTGCCGCTGTCGGCTTCAACGCGCAAAACTCCCTGCTGCTCAAAGACTGCAAACTACCCGGTCAGGACTTGAACCTGAAATACCAGGACCAAAACCTGGTGTGTTACCAATTACACCACCGGGTAAGATGTCATGTAGAGACGCGTATCATCGTGCGACCGCCAAGCTCGCCCCGCCTGACGTCTGCCCGCAAGTGAGTGGACGCGGCTCCGCGCCCGTGAAGAGGCCTGAACTTCCCGCCGCGAAGAGGAAAGCCCACCGAACCCCGCCCCAAAACAAAGGCGAGACCCTACCCCAGGTCCACGGACCGTCTCAATTCCCCAGCCGGTCACCCGACCAGAACGGCACACTCTACCAATCCCACCCGCAAAGTCAACCCCGCCTGATCCGCGTTTCCGGGACCGGGCAGGGTAATCGCATTTAATTGAGAATGGAGAATTGAGAATTGAGAATGGAGAAAATGGAAAATTGAAAATGAAAAATGGAAAATGGGGGGATGGGGAACATTGTCGTTGGGTGCACTCCCTCCCTCTCTGCGTCTCTGCGTCTCTGCGTTCATAAAAATGTGGGTCAGCGGCGACAAATCCGTAGCGTTTAGCGGCGACCAGTCCGTAGCGTTTAGCGGCGACCCGAAGGGGAGCGCGTAGAAGGGGAGCGCGTAGAAGGGTGCGTGAAAAACTGAGAAAACGGCGTAATTACAGTTGTAGGGCGGGTTCCACCCGCCTTCTTGGCAGGGCGTGGCGGGTGGAACCCGCCCTACATCTAGGCAGATGCTCACCCCGCAACTCGTTCGAGAAGATATTCGCCACGTAGGAAGGTAGCATGAGAAGCATGGACAATAACCCGATAGAGATTCGACCTGCCACCGCCTCCGACTACGACGGCATTGCCGTGTTGTGGTTGGTTGCCGGCCTGCCCGTCAAGCCGCACGGGCGCGACGGCCGTGCGAGCTTTGTCGAGCAGTTGCGGAGGTTCCCGACGTGTTATCTGGTGGCCTGCGATCGGGACCGCGTGGTGGGTGTGGTTCTGGGCACACACGACCAGCGTAAAGGCTGGATCAACCGCCTGGCTGTCGATCCCGGATTCCGCCGTCGCGGAATCGCGGCACGGCTTATCACCGCCTGCGAAGAGGCTTTGCGTGCGGAGGGGATCGAGATCATCGCCGCCCTGATCGAGGAAGACAACGAATCCTCGATCCACACTTTCGAGTGTTCCGGCTACCGAAACGACGTGCCGGCGAGGTACTTCCGCAAACGCTTCCGCGAGGACATCTAACCCATGTAGGGCGGGTTCCACCCGCCTTTCTCGCTTTGCCCGATCCGCCCGGTGAGGGTAAACTAAGGGCATGATCAGGTCATGTTCCTATTGGAGACCGGTTGGGTTGTGCACGCTTGTGGCGGTCGCGTTGGCTATCGGCGGATGCTCGAAGAAGGAGGGCAAGGCTCCCAAACGTCCGGTTTCCCTGGAACGCCCCAACATCGTGTTGATCACGGTCGAGTCGCTGCGTAGCGATCACGTGGGATGCTACGGGTATCAGCACGACACCACACCGGCTATCGACGCTCTTGCCGCGGAGGCAACCCTTTACGAAAACGCCTACTCGACCACCAGTTGGACGCTCACCTCCCACGCCTGCATTTTTACCGGGCTGTACCCGTCAGCCCACAACGTGGTCCTCCCGAAGAGTCGGCTGAACGATTCGTACAGGACCATGGCGGAGATTCTGGTGGACTACGGATACCAGACGGCTGCGGTGGTGAGCGGCCCGTATCTCAAGAAAGCCCACAGCCTCAATCAGGGATTCCAGGTCTACGACGAAAGACCCATCTCGCCCTCCAAAGTCAACGCCCATGACGATGTCACCAACGATCGCATGGAAGCTCGCATAAATCACTTTCTGGACAAATCGCGGAGCAAGGAAGACCCGTTTTTCCTGTTCCTCTACTATTGGGACCCGCACTATCAATACATCCCACCCGAACCGTACGACACCATGTTCGTCCCCGCCGACGCCAAGCCGATCAAGAAGCCGGAGTTCCACCGCTATTACAAGTTGGGCAAGCAAATCAATCAGGCTCAACTCGAGTATGTCAAAGCTCAGTACGATGGCGAGGTTCGTTGCACCGACGGGTACTTGGAGAGGCTGTTCGATCGTCTTCGCGAGTTGAACCTGTGGGACAACACCGCGATCATCCTGACCGCCGACCATGGCGAGCAGTTTTTCGAGCATGGGTTCCTCGGTCACAAGTACGATCTGCACGTCGAGTCGCTGCACGTGCCGTTGATCGTGAAGTATCCCAACCAGGAGCAGCCTCGGCGCGATTCACGGGTGGTGAATCTTGTCGATCTGTTCCCCACCGTGCTGGACCTGGGATTTTGCCGCATCCCCGAGGACACTCAGGGGCTTTCTCTGATCGAGGATGGCCGGACTTGGCTGGACCCGACCTTTTATGAACTCGTGTCCATCTGGTACATGAAGCGCAAGAGCACCGGCGAGAGGTGGAGTGAGACGGAGAACTGGTTTGCCATTCGCGCGGGGGACTACAAGCTGGTGTGGAGAGAGGTTGCCGGCGAAACCGAGTTGTACGACCTCGTCAACGACCCTCAGGAGCTGCATCCCATCACTGCCGGAGAGGAGGCACGAGTCGCCCAGCTCAAGGAACAAATACAACAATGGCGGGTTCGGATGAAGGAGGTGGCGAATCGGGGCGGGGCACCTTCCCAAGCTGTGCTTAGTCCCGAGGACGAAGAGCGCTTGCGTTCACTGGGATACACCCAATAGGGCGGGTTCCACCCGCCATGCAATGCGGCAAAGGCGGGTGAAACCCGCCCTACTCATACTAAGAACTCTCAGAGGAAGAAGATGATGAAGAAGAGGAGGAAGATGACTCCGGGTCCCACAGCGTAAATACCCCGTCCAGCAACCCGTCGACCATGGCGTCCACCCCGCTCTCCAATTGGGTTCGGGAGGCAGCCCGGAACTCTTTGGCCATCTCGCTGTCACAAGCTACGCTGCCTAAGACCACCACCACCAAGACCAGGGCTGCCGTCCAGGCGATAATCCGGTTCTCTCTGTGAATGTGCATCGTGTAGCTCCCCACATGTTCAGCCGCGATTCTCATCCGCGATCATGTTCAGTGTGCGTCGTAGCGTTAGTATCGGCCGATAATAGCATGTTTCCACAGCGACTCTGGGCAAACAAGGTTATTCCGAGCTGGCCGGCATCAGAGATGTAGGGCGGGTTCCACCCGCCTTTGCGGCATGACGTGGCGGGTGGAACCCGCCCTACAAGGAACTTTTCCGCGGCATGAGTCATCTGATTGCGTAGAGGAGCATCCGCCCAGCAGCCATCAGCAGGAAGATCACAAAGGCCCCACGCACGAATCTCACCGGCAGCACGTGCGTCAGACGGCTGCCGATCAGGCTGCCGAGCACCGCACCGGGGATCAACATCAACGCCAGTCGGCAGGAGTGCACCAGATGGTATCCGTGTTCGGTCACCAATGCGTAGTTTTTGAAACCCGCTCCGACCAGGCTAAGAGCCACCATCATTGTGGCGGAGTTGGCAATCGAGTTCCGTAGCGGCAGGCCCACTAAACGCTGTTGCAAGGGAACGGCGACAATGCCCCCGCCCACCCCCAGCAGGCCTCCAATCAGCCCCGTCGGCACCCCGACGATCCACGCTCTGCGGCTAACCGGCGCCGTTGCCTCGCCCCCTTCGTTCCGCCGTTTTGCGACGCTCTTACCCAGCAGCCTGCGAAGCTCGCCCACCGTCACCACAATCAGGAAGAGGCCAAAGACGCCGGTCAGGTAGACCTTGCCGTCCCCTCGAAAGATCGGCAGCTCGCTCAAGAGAACGCCGAGGATGACACTGATAACCGCCGCCGGGAGCATCTCTTTGACGACCCGGCTCATCACCGCACGGGCTCGCAGATGCTGAAAGACAGCGGGGGTGCTCACGAAGATGTTGACGATCATCGCCGCCGCCTGATGGAGGTGTTGGCGAGGCCCAAACAGCAACGTCATGCACGGGATCATGATCACACTGCCGCCCAGGCCCAAAAGCCCGCCCGCCAGGCCTCCGCCCAACCCGATCAACAACATCCAGACAAGTTCCAAACCCGCTACTCCTGACCGCAAACCGGGACCTTCACAATCCGCAGTGTTGTCTCAAAAACGCCTCAAGGCAAGTGCCGACGGCGATAAGTAGGGCGGGTTCCACCGGGTGCAGATTCTTTTTGACACC
>JAGLWJ010000548.1 GCA_023133475.1 Phycisphaerae bacterium
TACGTCAAGATCGGCGACTACGGCCTGAGCAAGTTCATCTCCGTCTCACGGCACAGTGCTCAGACTGCCAGTGTCGGGACCGTGCACTATATGGCTCCGGAGATCGGCAGCGGCAATTACCACCGCGGGATCGACATCTATGCCCTGGGCGTGATGCTCTACGAGATGCTGCTCGGGCGGGTGCCCTACGAAGGGTCGAGCATGGGCGAGGTGCTGATGAAGCACCTGATGACTCAGCCGGAGGTGGACGAACTACCAGAACCGTTCGGCAGAGTCATCAACAAGGCGTTGGCCAAGGACCCCAAGGACCGTTATCAGACGGTCGATGAGATGGCAGATGACCTGCTCAGTGTCGGCGAGGTCTACGAGAGTCTGGCGGGTTTCAACACGGTGAGTCTGACAGCCGCCGTCGGGCAGCGGGTCGAGCCGATTGACTCGCCGGCCCGGTCGCCCAATCCGCCGCCACCGCCACCTGTTGCCCACCCCGCATTCGCGGGAACCGGCGAGGCAAACAGAGACGCCGGCAGAATACCACAGGCTGTCGCCGTGGGCGGGCAGAGGGTGGCGACTCCTGGAATCCATCCGCCCACTACCGCTCAGTTATCACCCGAGGCGGCGGCGGGAAACTTGCGATATGCCGGGTTCTGGGTCCGCGTCGCCGCGGCGATAATCGATGCTCTTATCGTGGGGGCTGCCGGTGCGATTCTTGGAGGGCCGGCATCAGGCTTTGGTCTCGGCATACTATACCAGGGATTCCTGGTCGGCATGTGGAACGGCCAAACCCTGGGAAAGAAGGCTTGTGGAATCAAGGTCATCAGCATGGACGGATGCCCCTGCTCGCTGGGGCAAGCGTTCGGGCGAGCGTTTGCGAAGCTCATAAGTGCGGCAATCCTGCTGGGCGGGTATCTGATGATCGCGTTCGATAGCCGAAAACGCGGGCTGCACGATCACATAGCGGGAACCTTGCACGTGTATGCTCTTGAGTCAGGGCCAACGGATAGACGGGTGACCTGTTAATCGAAAGAAATAACCATGGCATTTACATTCAAACATGGTGACAGACCTCTGGAAGGCTACGTTATCCAGCGTGGTGTAGGCCGCGGCGGATTCGGGGAGGTCTACTATGCCGTCAGCGACAGCGGGCGAGAAGTCGCGCTAAAATACCTGCGCGAAAACCCCGCCATCGAGCTACGCGGCGTATCACACTGCATGAACCTCAAAAGCCCACACCTGGTCACCATCTTCGACGTCAAGCAAAACGCCGACGGCGAATACTTCATCATCATGGAATACGTGCAAGGGCCGTCCCTGCGCGATGTGCTGATCGCCGAACCCGAGGGGTTGGGGCCGCAAAAGGCTGCCTTCTTCATCCGCGAGTTGGCCAAGGGGCTGGGATACCTGCACGACCGCGGGATCGTGCACCGCGATATGAAACCTGGCAACATCTTCTACGAGGACGGGTACGTCAAGATCGGCGACTACGGCCTGAGCAAGTTCATCTCCGTCTCACGGCACAGTGCTCAGACTGCCAGCGTCGGGACCGTGCACTATATGGCTCCGGAGATCGGCAGCGGCAATTACCACCGCGGGATCGACATCTATGCCCTGGGCGTGATGCTCTACGAGATGCTGCTCGGGCGGGTCCCCTACGAGGGCGACACCATGGGCGAGGTGCTGATGAAGCACCTGATGGCTCAACCGGAGGTGGACGACCTACCAGAGCCGTTCGGCAAGGTAATCCACAAGGCGTTGGCCAAGGACCCCAAGGACCGTTATCAGACCGTGGACGAAATGGCGGAGGACCTCCTCGGCGTGGATGAGGTCCAAAAGAGCCTGGCAGGTTTCAACCCTCGCAGCTTGGCTGAAGCTGCCCGGGCGGTCTACGACCCGCAGCAGACCCCGGTGCCCTCGCCTAATCCGACACCTCCCCCGCCGGGCAAGGGAGTGCGGATCGGCTCTCAGACCGCCGGCGGTCTGGTGCGTGCCAACGTGGTTCGTGTCGGGGGCATGGGCGTCCGTGGGATATCCGAGCGATTGGCCGGCAAAGCTAACCGCGCCGGCAAAAAAGTCGCCCGCCACATGCGACATCTCGACCGCGGGCACGGGCACGGTCGCGGGGGCAGACGCCACGGAGCGACCCCATCCCAGCTTTCGGAGGCGAACCTTGTCCAGCTCAGGCACTATGTGGCTGCGATTATGTTGGTGATCGGGATCGCCATTGCCCTGGGGATCGTCACCGCAGTGTTGAGCAGCAGCGAAGTATTGCCCGTCAGTGCCGGATTTGGCGTGGTGATGATGTCTGCCGGCGTACTGGTTTCACGAAAGGTCACCTTTTGGCTGGGGCAGGCGGCTTATCCGGACTGGGTGCGGCGGTTGGTGATGCTGGGGTGTGCCGGCCCCTTGCTGGCAGTGGCGATGGCCCCGCTCTTGGATAACTGGTATTGGGGACGCAGTGCCATGATGGTCTTGGTGGCGTTGATCGCCACTACCGTGCTGGTGGATTGGGAGAAGCGCTTCAAGAGCGGGGCAAGCGGTGAGATGAAAGTTGCCCAGGCGTTCAGCGCTGCCCTTTGCGCTCTCATCTTCACCTCGATATTAACCCAAGGGCACGATGTTCTGATGTTTATGGCTGCCGGGGTGGCTGGTGCTACCTCGTTCGCGCTGCAAGGTGTGGCTTGGTTTGCTCCGCTGCGTGGTCTGAAGTCACGATCAGGGTGGTGTGGCGAAGCGGGGCAACTCCCAGACGCATCCCCGGCATCATCGCAAGCTGACGCCGTGGGCGAGCACCCAAAACCGCCGGCGTCAAAGGATGTCGGCCTGATGGGCGATGCGGAAACCGCAAGATCGGCGGCAGTCACCGGGAGTGATTCGAGCATCCCCATGGCGATTCCGGTCGAGCAGAACTCGCGGCGCGCGCGTCTGGCGTCACCGGCGCCGTTGCGGCATGTAGCTGCCCGAGCATTCTGGAGCGTGGTGGGGTTTGGGTTGATGGCCGGCGCGGTGGTGTCGTTTTTGAGCACCATTCTCCTGGATGAGGTGCGCCTTTGCCCTGATACCCGACAGGGCGTTCTAACCATCTTCGTGGCCTGCTGGGCCATGCTGCTCGGAGTCGCGTTGCCCAAGACGAGGATACGCAAGCAACCGACCTTCTGGCGGGAAACGCTGAGGCCGTTCCTGGCATCACTGATGTTTGTCGGGATGGGGGCATCGGTGGTTGCGATGGTAGTGCAACCCTCCATGAGCGATGGGGAGCGTCTGGTGTGGGTTAGTACCCTGGTGCTCTCCTTTGTGTTGTTTGTGATCCTGTTGTTTGCGCGTCGGGCGTTGCCCGACCGCTAAACGTAGCACGTCGGGCGTTGCCCGACCGTTAAACTGTTTAGCGGTCGGGCAACGCCCGACGTGAGTGAGTTGGTGATGGTACTGGCGTATCATGCCGTGTTTTGCGCTTACGGGTTCTGGTTGCCTAATGACCCGCGTGGATCGTGGTCGGATTTTGTGCGGTCATGGGAACTGCGTAAATTCGGCCCCGCCACGAAAACCAACACCCGAACAAGCGTGGCGAGGGCACCACATGATCGAAATCTGCGCTTGGCGGCCAAGGCCGCTATGCGTTATCCGCCAGTAGTGTTTGACGGCATTCAGGCAAGGGCGATTGGTTTGGGGTTTGCTCGAGCAGTGGAACGTTCAAAATACGACGTATACGCCTGCTCGATTCTACCAGAGCACGTTCATATGGTGATCGGTCGGCATACACAGCGCATCGAACAGATCGTCGCTCAACTCAAAGGGGCGGCAACCAAACAACTTATTGCCGAGGGGATTCATCCGATGGGCGACAGGATCGTCCCTGGGCGAGAACCGCCCAGTCCATGGTCACGATCGTGCTGGCGAGTGTTTCTGTCGACCCCCAAAGACATCCTGCGGGCCGTCCGATATGTGGAGAACAATCCATGCAAGGAGGGGAAAAGGCGGCAATCGTGGAGGTTCGTACAGTGCATCTCGGACGCACCCACTGTTTAGCGGTCGGGCAACGCCCGACGCGATCTCGTGCACGTTCGTGCACGTCGGGCGTTGCCCGACCGCTAAACTATGGGGTGTCCAGTTGCTTCCATAATGCTTGCTCCACGGTGCGGAACCTGTCGAACGTCTCCAGCAATTGCTTGCGGAGGGTGACCAACTCGGGGTCATCCGAGGTGATCCCACCGGATTGATCGGCCAACAGGGCCTGCAATTGAGTCACCGAGTCGTCCAGGCGACCCGCTGCCTCCGAAAACGCTCGTGCGGAGTCCAGAATGTTCAACTGAGCTTCCGCCTCCGGCGACGGGCGGTACAACAATCGCCAGGGATTGCAGCGGAGGTCCTTGGCCGCCGACTTCAGGTGCACGCTGGTCTCCTTCAAGTCGGCCAGCAGGCGATTCACCAACCCCTCGTTAAGCACCACGATCTTGCGGCCTTTGTCGGTAACCACGTTTAAGTCAACCAACGATCGGTTGAGCTTCTCAAAAGACCCATGCACCTTCGCCAGCAACCCTTGCGGATTGGAGGATTCCAACTCGCGGGCGATCGGATCGGCGATCTTCGTGTCCACCGTCGAGGACATATGCTCGATGCTCGCCAGGGCGTTGCTGACGTGCGGCCTATTTTCTTTCAACATGCCCACCGCCTCGGCAAGCCCGCTGTTCAGGAAGTTCAGCGCCTGCTGCACCCTGGCCAACGCCACTCCCTCTTTGCCGGGTGTCACTTGGTCGCGCAGGTGGCTGGTGAGTTGGTTCAGGTTGTCCAGGATGAGGCTGACCTTGGCAATGAGTGCGTCTTTCTCGGCGGGGTTCATCTGCGCCGCCACGGAGCGGGTCAGGGCGTTGAGATCGTCCATGGAACGGTGAATCTTCGACACCAGCGAGGACACATCATCTCGGTCCAACTGAAGCTTGATCTCCGACAGCAGGCTTCGCGGATTGCTTTCGTCGATCTCGGCTGACAGAAGGTCCATGGCGGCGGCGAACCCACCGGCACTTCCGTAGACAGGCTTGGCCGGATCGATCAAATCCGGGCTGACGCCACGATGGGTAATGCGGAAATTCCCCTTTCCTCCCAGCACAGGTCCTTCCGCGACTATCCGGCAATCCTGGCGGAGCCCGACCGAGGCGTTCACCTCGGCTTCGACCTCCAGGTAGAGGGTTGGAGGGGCGGATGGGTTGCCCGGTGGCGGGGCTTCCACATGATGCAGCTTTTTGGCTTTGCCGATGACCTGCCCGAAACCGATAACCTCCGCTCCCTCTTCCAGCAGCGGCAGATTCAGCGTGTGCGGAAAACGGGCGACAAAAGGCACCTTCGGCTCGCGGTCCCACCCGGCACCGATGAAGACCACCACCGAGAAGAACAGCACAAAGATCACGATGACAGTGATCCCCAGCCAGAAACCGTCACGTTTCTTCGCCATAATCGCACGTGTCCCTTTTAGGCCAAATGTAGGGCGGGTTCCACCCGCCAAATGTAGGGCGGGTTCTACCCGCCGAATGTAGGGCGGGTTCCACCCGCCGAACATTGCGTCATCCGCTGACGATCAGCTTCTCGAATTCGCTCATGCCGTCGGTATCGGTCAGGGGGCCTTGGTTGGCGCCGGTGAGAAACTGGTGGATCAGACGTTCGGTGTCGGTGTTCAGTTCCTGCGGTTTCGCGTCGCGCAAAGCCTCGAACTCCTCACGCCGCCCCAACTTCAATACCCGCCCATGCTCCAGCATGATCATGCGGTCGGCGATGCGAAAGGCTGAATCCATCTCGTGGGTCACCACCACGCTGGTCACCTGGAGCTTTTTGGAAAGGTCCATCATCAGTTCGTCGATGGCGGTGGAGGTCACCGGGTCCAACCCGGCGGACGGCTCGTCGTAAAACAGAATCTCCGGGTCCAGGGCTGTCGCCCGGGCCAGCCCGACCCGTTTCTTCTGCCCGCCGGACAGTTGCCCGGGGAATTTGTCCCGGTGCCCGAGCATTTTGACCTGCTGCAGCTTCAGTGTCACCACAATGTCAATGATCGACCGGTCCACATAAGAATGCTCCTGCAAAGGCAAAGCCACATTCTCCGAAACCGTCAGCGAATTGAACAAAGCCCCGCTCTGAAACAGGATACCGATCCGCTTGCGGATGCCGTTTAGCTTCCTCTCATTCATTCCGGCGATGTTCACCGCCGCGTCCATCCCCTTCGTGCGATAGGCGATCTTGCCGGCGTTAATATCGTACTCGCCGATCAGGCAGTTCAGCAGCGTGCTTTTGCCGCATCCGCTCCCGCCCATGATCACCAGCGTCTCGCCACGCAAAACGTCGAAAGTCACGCCGTCCAGGACGTACACGGGATTGCCCTCGGCATCCTCGAAGGACTTGGCCAGGTCTACAACCGAAATGACCACCTGTGCGTTTGACACGATACCAGTCACAACTCCCAAACGTAGAAAACCGCCGTAAACACCGCGTCCGTGGCGATCAAAGCCACAATGGATTTCACCACCGTGGCGGTCGTCGCCCGCCCCACGCCCACTGCCCCGCCGGTTACGGTCAACCCTTCGTAACAGGCGATCATCGAAATCAAAACACCGAACACTCCGGCTTTGAACAGGCCGGTCAGGAAATCCTTCATCACCAACGCTTCGCGGGTGGCGCTCAGATAGGCTGACGGGGACACCCCCAACACCAGAACACCGGTGCCGAAACCGCCCAAGACACCCACAATGTCCGCGATGACCGTCAGCCCGGTCAGCATCAGCACGGTGGCCAGGAAACGCGGAATCACCAGAAAACGGATCGGATTCAGGGCGTGGGCACGTAAGGCTTTGATCTCCTCGGATTCGACCATCGCACCCAACTCCGCCGCGATCGACGCCCCCGCAAAACCGCTTAACACGATGGCAGTAATCAGTGGGCCTAGCTCGCGGAAAATTGCGATGCCCACCACGTCGGCAATGCGCTCCATTTGGCCGTAACGCTCGAGCGTCGGAGCCAACTGCAACGCGAGAATCACACCAATGAAAACCTGAACGATCACCACGATCGGGATAGCCAGCACCCCCACACGCACCGTTTGAGCAACGAGCGAGCGCCAGCCCACCTTGTGCCCAGGCAGGAACATCCCCCGAAAGCACCACTTGGATGTCTCGTTGAATAGCTGCGATACCCCCCCGACAAACCGCACCCGGTCGCCAACCTGTTTCAAGCCCGCCGCCGCCCAATCGCCCACCGCCGCAATTGCGGCTCGCACACGCGAACCAGATGACCCTGCCGAGCCCGTTGCCCTAGTGCCCATCGTCAGGCACCCCCACCTTCAACAGCCAAAGCCTCGGCTTCGGAGTCTTTGATCGTGAAGAACTGATCCAGCCTGGTGATCTCGAAGACGCTTCGAACCCGCTCGCTGGGGGCGACCAGAACC
>JAGLWJ010000549.1 GCA_023133475.1 Phycisphaerae bacterium
GTAGGGCGGGTTCCACCCGCCTTCATGAGATCGTGCGGCGAGTGGAACCCGTTCTACCGGCAGAATGGAAAATGGAAAATGCTGACTTGGCAACGTTTTCAGTTCGATGAGAACAAAGGGGAAAGACTCGAAACTGGGCAACGCTGCCAACCCCACATTTTTCATTTTCCATTTTCCATTTTTCCCATTCTCCTCGTAGCGGTCTCAAGCGACCCTGTTGCCGGGGCGATATCGATTATGCCTGAGCTTATCCGATGGAAGGTCCGATATGACGAATCGATATCTTTACTGCCGGCGTGGGGTGGCTTTGCTGTTGGTGCTCATCGCGGTGGCTATTGCGGTGACGTTGGCTTGTTCGTTCCTGGCGGCACAGAGCACGACGATCGGGATTTGCGGCAATCTCGAGAATCACTCGAACGCCCGCCACGTGGCAGAATCGGGTCTGGAGCTGGCCATCGCCTATGTGCGGTCCGACAACGACTGGCGTAGCCTGCAATCCCACGGTGCATGGGTCACGGGCGAACCCTTCGGGGAAGGCACCTTCACCATCGTGGGCGAAGACGGTGTGGACACCGACGGCGACGGGGCGGCAGATGGCGACGGCGACCTGGCTGACGATCCCGACGACCCGCTTACACTCACCGTAACCGGGAAGGTGAACGGGGCAAGTCATGTGGTGCGGGCGGTGGTCACCCCGGTGCCATCAGGAGTTTGCGGCCCGGGAATCGCCGTCTCCGACAAGATCGAAGTCAAAAGCGGCCATCACTACGACGGTAGCGGTCGCATTGACCCCATGTCGGGCACTGCGGCAATCGCCACCAACTCCACCTCGAACGACAAGATCAAAGCCAAGGATACTGGGGTGATCAGCACGGATGTTTATATAGGGCCTGGCGGCAATCCGGATAATGAACCCGGAAATGTGGTCAAAATCGAAGGGAGCGGGCAGATCACCGGCACCATCCATGCGCTGGAGGAAGCCATCACAATGCCCACCCTCTCGGAACCAACCGATGTCGGCGACACCCTCGGCCATCTCACCCTTTCCAGCGGAACGACCACCTGGAGTGCCAACCGGCGTTACAACAAGCTGAAACTCGAAAGCTCAGCCATCCTGGAAATCAACGGCAATATCACCGTGTTGTGTGACGGTGACGTGGAATTCAAGGGCGACTCCCGGCTCAACATCCTATCCAACTCGACATTGAC
This sequence comes from Phycisphaerae bacterium, assembly GCA_023133475.1. GTDB lineage: Bacteria > Planctomycetota > Phycisphaerae > UBA1845 > UBA1845 > JAAEQG01. Next base: position 1,210 of record JAGLWJ010000549.1, read on the forward strand.
CCTTTACCTCAACAAGAAGCTTAAATGCAAAGATCAGAGTAAGGCGAACGTCAATACTGCCGACCCCCTGAAGTTCGTTGTAAGATCGTTGGCAACTGGAGGAAGTGCCAAAATTGAGCTTGAGGGCACGGCTCAAGTGTACGCCACGATCGAGGCTCCCCAGGGCGAGCTCAAGGCGAAGGGCACCAGCCACTTCCACGGCACGTTCGTAGGCCAAAAAGCCAAGGCAGAAGATGAGGGTCGCATCCACGTGGGCTGCCGCGGCGACGGCGATGGCGACATCATCTATAGCTACACGCTCCAATGGCAGGAAGGCCCGTGAAACGACTTAGTAGGGCGGGTTCCACCCGCCACACCATGCGAGGAAGGCGGGTAGAACCCGCCCTACATCCATTCTCGCAAATTACACGAAATTAGTGTTGCATTGAGCAGCCTACCTGTGATAAAATAGGCAGTTGAGGTTCTCTGATCGCCCTGGGGAGGAGGGAAGGGCGCCGTCGAATCACGCCTCGGAAGTTTCCACCGAGAGAGAAAAATTCGAGCCGGGGCAAGGGGCAGTCGGCCTGCACCGGAAGCTGTCCCGGCAGGGAGAGAGGTGGTGGGGATTGTTGTGGGTGGGGAGTTTGCGCTTCCCGCATCGTGTATTTGACGTGTTTTTTGAGGAGAAATAAGAAATGAAGAGAATTATTGTATTGCTGGCTGTTGTGTTGATGGCTTCGCCAGCCATGGCCTGGACGGTAGTGGGTAGTCATCAGAGCTGGACCATGCCCGGTGATGAGATGACCGAGGTCATTGAGGACGTGCATTACCAGTACACGATCAACGGATCGGGGAGGCTGGAGTTCAAGGTCGCCGATGGAACCTCGAGCTGGGACAACGTCTGGCCGGCGAACAATCGTGAGGCCAAGCTGGCAGACCCGGGCCAGTTGGTGGTCAACTTCTATCCCGGCACGTTCGACGACGGGTGGTTCCCCAGTGAGAAGCGGGTCGGCTACGAGGATCCGGAGGAGTACAACTGGGACATCATGGGCTCGTTCAACGGCTGGGCCGAACCGCTGGCAGAGATGGTGCCTCAGGGCGACGGCCTTTATACGATCGAGTTCACCGCTCCCACAGCCGGCGACCACTGGTTCAAGTTCCGGAAAATCGGCGATTGGGATGTTACCTGGGGTAATGATGAAGCCGGTGGCGACATTCCCTACCATGTAGAGAACGACGGCGACCTCGTGTGCCTGGCTCTGGACCTGCCCAACGGTCGCTATATTCCCGAGCCGGCATCGTTGATGCTGTTGGCGTTTGGTGGCATCGCCATGTTGCGTCGCCGCCGCTAGAGGCGATTTGGCACCCAACCATGAAAAGGCTTTTATAGCAGAGGATCGCGTTTTTCCGCGCTAGGCCCGGCATTTATGCCGGGTATTGGAGTGGTTGCCTTTCCCCCCCGTTTCGCCCCGCCGCCTTCGGCGGCGGGGCGAAACGGGGGGGATTCTTTGTTCGGCCTTCTCACCCGGCATAAATGCCGGGCCTAGCCAATGCTGTTGACTTAAGCATATGGAGTGCTGATCAGTGCCGCGAGCGTTAGCGAACGGCCTCATCGAGATGGGTGGTGCATCGCTTTGGCCGCTCCCTCACGGTCGCGGTACTGATCAACCACGGTCGCGGTACTGATCAACCACGATCGCGGCTCTGATCAACCACGGTCACGGCTCTGATCAATCACGGTCGCGCTAGGCCCGGCATTTATGCCGGGTTGAATGTGAGGGCACGTAGATTCTCGCCAAGCGTGCGCAGAGTTCCACATTACGGTGTTTAGGCGATTTCCCAGAAGCCGGGATGTGGCAGCTAACCTATTTTGTCGTAAAAGGCTGCGTCACCCGCAGGCGGCTTTCGGGCTCAAATGGCACCCCTATTGCAAGAACACGCTCGGAAGCGGTAGAGTAGTCATCCAGTCATAGTGGACTGTGGATCAGGGTTACCGTCATGAGCACTGCGGGTTTGAAATCCGAGGAAACGACCATGGAAAAGTGGCGCCTCATCGTGGATCGCTGCAAGGGGTGTGGGTTATGCGTGGAGTTCTGTCCGAAGGACTGCTTGGCCATGTCCGAATCGCTGAACCGGATCGGCTACCACCCGGTGGTTCTGCTTAAGCCGGACGAATGCACCAGTTGCGCCATGTGCGCCCAGATGTGCCCCGAGACAGCCATCAGTATCTACCGAAGGGTGAAGGTGAAAAATGCCTGATCTGCGACTCGTCAAAGGCAACGAAGCCATCTGTTACGGTGCGGTGCACGGCGGTTGCGAGGCCTTCTTCGGATACCCCATCACGCCGCAAAACGAAGTTCCCGAGATCATGTCGTGGCTTATGCCCAAGTACGGCAGGGCGTTCTTGCAGGCTGAGAGTGAGATCGCCTCGATCAACATGATCTACGGTGCCTCGGGGGCCGGCAAGCGGGCCATGTCGTCTAGCTCCAGCCCGGGGATAAGCCTGATGATGGAAGGGATTAGCTACATCGCCGGGGCGGAGTTGCCCTGTGTGCTGATCAGCGTCCAGCGTGGCGGCCCGGGTCTGGGGAACATCGCCCCGTCGCAGTCGGACTACTTCCAGGCGGTCAAGGGTGGCGGGCACGGGGATTACAATAACATCGTGCTGGCCCCGTGGAACGCCCAGGAGATGTACGACCATCCGCGAATCGCCTTTGAGCTGGCGGATAAGTATCGAATGCCGGTGATCGTGTTGACCGACGCGGTGCTTGGCTCGATGCTGGAGCCGGCACGGATTCCCGACGAGCCTCCGGAGATCGAGGTGCCGGGCAAGCCGTGGGCAGCCTGCGGGCGCGGCGGGCGCGATCACAAGAACGTTATCAACTCGCTGTACCTCGAGCCGGAAGTGCTGTCGGACCACAACGACAAGCTCCAGGCCCGCTACGCAACCATCCGCGAGCAGGAGAAGAAGTGGGACACCCGGCTGGTGGACGATGCCGAGTTTCTGGTGGCTGCGTATGGGATATCAGCCCGGATCGCCTTCAGTGCCATCAAGATGGCCCGCGAGCGGGGTTTGAAGGTGGGGTTGTTCCGCCCGGTGACGCTGTGGCCTTTCCCTAGCGAAGCCTTGGCGGAGATCGGCAACCGGGTCAACGGTACGCTGGTCTTTGAATTGAGCGGGGGACAGATGCTCGAGGACGTGCGCCTGGCGTTGCCCGGGCGCCCGGTCGAGTTCTTCGGCAAGATGGGTGGCGTGTTGCCGTCCCCTTCGGAATTATGTGAAGAAATCTTCAAGGCTGCGGAGCGCTGCAATGCCGGAAGTTCAAGCAGAACAAATCAAGTGCGTGTTTGACCGACCACGGGCCCTGGCTGACCGGCCGCATCACTATTGCCCCGGTTGCTCGCACGGGATTTTTCATCGGCTGGTGGCTGAGATGATCGACGAGTTCGGTCTGTTCGACAAGACCATCGCTATTGTCCCGGTGGGTTGCTCGGTGTTGGCTTTCAACTACTTCGAGTGCGATGTGATGGAAGCCAGTCACGGGCGGGCGCCGGCGGTGGCGACGGGGATCAAACGGACGCTGCCGGACCGCTTCGTGTTCACCTACCAGGGTGACGGCGACTTGGCGTCCATCGGGATGAGCGAGACGATCCACACCGCAGCCCGCGGCGAGAAGGTGACCATCTTCTTCGTCAACAACGGGATTTACGGGATGACCGGTGGGCAGATGGCTCCGACCACCCTCGAGGGGCAGAAGAGCACCACCAGCCCCGCCGGGCGAGACATCGCCCTGACCGGGCCTCCGATCGACATGTGCACGTTGCTTTCGTCGTTGCCTGGGGTTGCTTATCTGGCCCGCATCCCGCTGACCAGCCCGAAGAACCTGAACACCGCCCGCAAGTACATGCGCAAGGCGGTCCGGGCTCAGATAGAAGGGTTGGGGTTCGCACTCGTCGAGGCTTTGTGTGCCTGCCCGGTGCAATGGGGCATGGACCCGAAGCAGGCGATCAAGCATATTGACGAGAATGTCACCAAGGTTTATCCCCCGGGCGAGTATGTGGACCGCGTCTCTGGGAACGGCAAAGACAAAGCCAAGGCTTCGTAAGGAGTTCGAGTGCCATGATCGAAGAGATGCTATTCGCCGGTTTTGGAGGGCAGGGGATTCTGCTGGCTGGTCAGTTGGTGGCCAAGTCCGCCATGGACGACGGCTTATACGCAACATGGTTCCCCTCGTATGGGCCTGAGATGCGCGGTGGAACCGCCAATTGCATAGTGGTTTACTCCGATGACGAGATCGGCTCCCCCATCACCAGCCAATACGATACCGTGATCGTGCTGAATCAGCCCTCCTTCGAGAAGTTTCAACCGACGGTCAAGCCGGGGGGGACGCTTTTGGTGAACACCTCGCTGATCGAGATCAACAACCCGCGTGATGACATCAAGATCGTCGAGGTGCAGGCCAATCGTCTGGCTCAGGAGGTCGCCACCGACCGATCAGCCAACGTGGTCATCGTTGGGGCGTATAATGCCCTCAAAGGCCATCTCAAGAATGAGACCATTGCAAAGGTGCTTCAGGAGACTTTCGCCCGCAAGGGGCAGAACGTCGTGGACGCCAACCTCAAAGCCCTCACCGCCGGCACCGAGGCGATCGCCGGCGTCAAGACAAACTGACACCGATCACATCACTCGTAGGGCGGGTTCCACCCGCCTTGTAGCACAGGTGGGTGCCCCATCGCCGGGTGCCCCATCGCTTTAGCGGTGGGGGACACGAATGGTTCGTCCG
>JAGLWJ010000055.1 GCA_023133475.1 Phycisphaerae bacterium
CTAGGAGTCTGTCCGAGAAATCGGCCGGGCCAACGGATCCTCGACTTCGGAACGGTTTGGGGGCGACTTGTCGGCAGGTGCATGTTGGGGAGGTCGGGGGACGCCTGGTCGGAAGCACCGCTTGACGCCCATCTGATCATCGCTCAATGGACGGTTTCGACGATCCTCCCATCGATCCCTCAGGCGATTGCTGCCTGTCGGCTTTGAAACAGCTTCAGTAGGTTGTGCGTCAGACAGACCAGACGCCATTCACCACGCATCTTGTCCATCCCACGCAGCAGAAACTGACGAAAGCCGCGAGCCTGTTTGATCTGGCCGAAGATCGGTTCGATCATTCCCTTCCGTTTGGCATACGTTTCACGGCCCTTCTTCGTACGCAGTTTGCGGGCCATTCTCTGTTTGGCGGTCAAGTCCTTCGGTATGCGGCCCTTTGGGGCAAGGGGAATCTTCTCATGGTGCTTCAACCGTTCCGTGGAAATGTGCGGATCGATCTGTTCCCCCTCCAGATAGGACACGTTCTCCTCGCTGAAGTAGCCGGTGTCGGCGTCGAAAGCGCCGATCTTCTCATCCACCCCGGCGGCTTGAAGATTCTCCGTGGACTGCTCGACCATCGGCACAACCTGTCGTTTGTCATTGGCTTGCGGCGTCACATCAGCCGCGATGATGATCTGCTCTTCATTGGCCACCGCCTGCGCGACGCTGTTCATCCTCGGCATCGCGATGGGCTTCCTCGGCCCGAGCCGCTTCCAAAGCCCGTGTTTCAAGGGCTTCTTTAGCTTCTTGAATCCTGGCCAAGCGGTTCTCCCGACGCGCCAACTCCTCCGGAAGTTCATCCCCGCGCTTGTCCGGGCCATGCAACGCGTCTTCCGCCTCGTCGGCCGACTTCGCCTTGGCCAGCAACTCGGCAATCTCTTTTTGCAGACGTTGCTCTTCCTTCTGCATGTATTCGTAGCTCATCGCCTTGTGTCGTGAAGCGTTGGCTTTGACCTTCGTGCCATCCAGAGACACCAAGCCCACCTTGGCCAGCCCGGCCTGGGCACACAGCTTCAGAACCTCTACGAACAAGCCCTGCAGCTCGGGCAAATGGAGCTTGCGGAAATCACTGATCGTCCGGAAGTTCGGAACGTCCTCGCCTACGATGACGCGATAGGCCACGTCCCGTTCGCAACGCTTCTGGATGCGACGGGAGGAGTACACCCCGACGCAGTAACTGTATAGCAGTAGCGTCACCATCATCCGCGGATGGTACGGCGGAAAACCGCGATTTTCCTTCTCGTACTTACGGGTGATGGCCGACAGGTCCAGGGTCCGGACCACATCCAGCATGAAATAAACCAGATCCCCATCCGGAAGCCAGTCCCGCGGCGAAGGTGGCAGCAGCCAATCCTGATCCGGATTCCACGCTCGATACGTCTTGCTCATCCCTGAATCCTCAACAATCGGGCCGATTTTCCCTGACGACCCCCATCATATCATGGCTGTCAGGCGATATTACTCGGACAGACTCCTAGCATCGAACAGCACAACAGCGAATCCTACTCGACGCGCTCCTGTTCCTTGCGATCTCGTCACCGGGAACGCTGAACATTGCGGCTGGACAAGCCGCGGACGACCGCACGTACGCGGTGGATTCGCTGGACCGGCTCACCGGCACCACCTATCACGAAGTCAGCCGGACGGAGTCCTCCACGCTCGACTTGGTCGGCAACCGTGAGTCCCACACCAACCGCGCCGAAGACACCACCGCCTACGGCCCAGCCAACGAAGCCAACGAGTACGACGACGTCGACGGCAAGCCGGTCGAGTACGACGAAGCCGGCAATCTGTCGGTGGACGAGGACAGCCGACAGTACACCTACGATGAGCAGAACCGCCTGATTCAGATCCGGGCGGCTGACGACACGGTCTTGGCCAACTACACCTACGACGCCCTGGGCCGACGGATCACATTCGAGGATCCGGTGGCTGGGGTGGCCACGCGCTACTACTACGCCGGCCAAAGCGTCATCGAGGAGCGTGACGCCTCTGATGTCCTGGTCCGCTACCACGTCAACGGAGCCCAGTACCTCGACGAATGGGTAGCCACCTTCGACGACTCGACGGGCGAGTTCTCCTATTACCTGGTCAACCAAAACTTCTCGATCGCCGGGACAGGCAACGCCGACGGCTCACAGATCGAGCGGCTGGACTATTCGCCCGGTGGCGACTTCGCCAGCCCGGGGGTAACACCATCGGGCGGTGTGGGGCACGACGCAGAGGCCACCAGGGCGGTTATTTATTCCCGTCCGGTGTTGGCGGTTGATCCACCACCTCGTCGGGTCTCCCAGATTCCCGGATTGATCTGTCCGCACGCGCTGTCCCCAACCGCCCCAGAAAGCCCAGGTGGGTGCATCTGCCCGTTGCTTCCCCACTTGGTGGCAGGCTTCAGCCAGCGGATTACTCCGACGGCTGCTCGGTTGGCTAGCTGATGAACGGGCAATTGCCAGGGCAACCTCCTTTCAGGTTGCAAGATCATCCAAGCTTGCCTGACGCACCAGAAAACGCAGAGAAGTGACAGATAAAAAGCAAAAGGCAAGAGGTAACAGGCAACAAGGCAACGAAGCGGCAAGTGTAGGGCAGGTTCCACGCGCCGCGTCATGCTGAACGGTTGGAATTGGCGAACAAAGCATCGCCGATTCCACATTTTCCATTCTCAATTCTCAACTCCTCTCGGCGGCGAATGATCCGGGTTGCCCTCCGGTTGCCAGACGCGGATTTCGGTTACTTCGTACTCGACCGAGCCTGCCGGATACGAACCATAGTGAGTCGTGGTGGCATGGCGTTTCGATCCGGGCAGCAACGGCCCTCGCCATTCTTTGTCGATGGCCAATGGGGTGGCGACATACTCGGTGCGGGCGGACATGGGCCTGCCGTCGTGGTCCAGCACCACCACGCGCAAGGCCAGCATCGAGACCACTTCGTCACCTTCATTGGTCACCGAGATCGAGGTTTCAGTGATACGCGAACGATTGGGGTCAGAATGCATGTCCACCTCGATCTTGAGATTGTTCACATAGTCGGGGCGACGTTCGTCTCTGGTGGCGTCAGCCAACGCGGGCGGCAACGCCGCCTTCAGCGCGGGCAGTTGCTCGATCAGCACGCTGGCGGTGCCGACAAGTCTGTCCACCTTCCGGTCCACGATGCGCATACCATAAAGCACTATGAGTGAGCTACTTACGATGCACACGATCAAGATCGCGCTGATCCCCAGCACAATTGCGGTGAATACCGACATACGTTTGGGGGCGTCCATAATACAATCTCCTGTTTGAGGATTACACACATTCGAGTGACCGCCCGAGCCACCTCTGTTTTCTTTTCACACCCGGTATTCGGGGCATCTCCCGGAATATTGCTTGCGGTGCACGATCCCCGGCTGTTGTAGGGCGGGTTCCACCCGCCTTCTTGGCATGAATTATCCGGCATAAGTTGCTCACGGGTGGGAATCCACTAGAATCAGGTGCTCGCATCCTTAGTGGAACCGCAGGAGCATTGTGGATGGCAGAAACTCCCGAGAGCCCCGAAACGCTGGAACGGATCGAAAATCATTCCATCGTCACCGAGATGCAGGACTCGTACCTGACCTACGCGATGAGCGTGATCATGGCCCGAGCCCTGCCCGACATTCGCGATGGGCTCAAACCGTCGCAGCGCCGCATCCTGGTGGCAATGAACGACCTGAATCTGGGTCCTCGGAGCAAACACCGTAAGTGTGCCAAGATCGCCGGCGACACATCAGGTAACTATCACCCCCACGGCGAGCAGGTGATCTACCCCACGCTGGTGCGGATGGCTCAACCGTGGAGCATGCGCTATCCGCTGGTGGACAGCCAGGGCAACTTCGGCTCACTCGACGGCGACCCCCCGGCGGCGATGCGCTACACCGAAGCCAGACTCGATGCCGCCACCATGGAAATGCTGGCGGACCTCGAGTATGAAACCGTCGATTTCGAGCCGAACTACGATGCAACCCGCGAAGAACCCACCGTCCTGCCCAGCAAGTTCCCCAACCTGCTGGTCAATGGCTCGAACGGAATCGCGGTGGGGATGGCCACCAACCTCGCCCCGCACAACCTCAATGAAATCTGCGACGGGATCATCGCCCTGATCGATAATCCCGACCTCACCATCGCCGAACTGATGCAACATGTGCCGGGGCCGGACTTCCCCGGCGGCGGTCAAATCTGCGGGCGACGCGGTGTTGTGGATGCCTACACCACCGGCCGAGGCTCGGTCGCCGTGCGCGGCAGACTCCATGTCGAGGAACTGCGAGGCCGGCGGCAGATGATCGTCATCACCGAGATTCCCTACCAGGTGCTGCGCTCGACGATCACCGAGAAGATCGCGGCTGCGGTGAAGAGCGGCACCATTAAGGACGTTTCCGCAGTCAACGATGCCTCCGACCGCAAGCATCCCGTGCGTATCGAGGTGGAGCTGAAACGCGAAGCCAACGAAGACGTCGTCATCAACCAGCTCTACCAGTACACCCCGCTCCAGACCAACTTCCACACCATGAACATCGCGTTGGTTGAGCATCAGCCGCAGACGCTTTCGCTCAAGGCGATGATGTTGCTGTATGTGGACCACCGCAAGGACGTCATCCGCCGGCGGACGCTATTTCTGCTGCGGCGTGCCAAGCAGCGGGCCCACATCCTCGAAGGTTTGATCCTGGCGGTCGGCGACATTGATCGCATCATCCAGTTGATCAAGGAGTCGCCGGACCCAGCCACCGCCAAACGGCGCCTGATGGAGCAGGAACTGCGCTTGGCTGAAGATGCAACCTTGCGCCGCCTGCTGCCCGAGGCCTTTGTATCGCGGTTCTCCGCCGCCGGGCATCACCTCACCGCGGTGCAGGCTGGTGCGATCCTGTCCATGCAGTTGCAGCGCCTGACCGGCTTGGAAATCGAGAAGCTGGCTGGCGACTATACTAAGCTGGTCGAGGAGATCACGGGGCATGAAGCCATCCTGGGCGACGAGCAGTTGATCCTGGACATCATCCGCGAGGACCTTTACGAGATGAAGCGGAAGTACGGCGACGACCGCCGTACCGAGATTGTCGAGGCGGTCGAGGACTTCAGTATCGAGGAACTGATCCCCGACGAGCAGGTGGCGGTCACCATCACCCACCAGGGCTACATCAAGCGGACCGACCTGGAGAGTTACCGCAAGCAGGGTCGGGGCGGCAAGGGCATCCGCGGCGGCGATACCAAAGAGGGCGATTTCCTCGAACACCTGTTCGTGGTCTCCACCCACGATTACCTGCTGGTGTTCACCAATCGAGGGCGGGTTTATTGGGCTCGGGTGTTCAACATCCCCGCTTTAGGCCGAACTTCACGCGGGCGTTCGATAGCCAACTTCCTGCACATGCAGACCAACGAGAAACATCGTGCGGTGCTCGCCGTGCGGCAGTTCGAGGAGTCGTTTGCCTTCTTTGCGACAGCCGCAGGCACGGTCAAGAAGACCCCGCTTAGTGCGTATCGCAATCCGCGCTCCAACGGGATCATCGCCATCACCATGGACCCGGACGATTCGCTGGTCAACGTGGCGATGACCAGCGGAGACAATGAGATCGTCCTGGCCACCCGTGACGGGATGGCCATCCGGTTCAGCGAGCAGGATGTTCGGGCGATGGGCCGAACCGCTCGTGGGGTTCGGGGAATGACTCTCAAGGGCGATGACATTGTGGTGGACATGGCGGCTGCCCATCCGGAATCATCTGTTTTGACCATCTGCGAGAACGGGTTTGGGAAACGGACGGATGTTGGGGAGTATCGTTTAACTCGCCGCGGCGGCAAGGGAGTGATCAACATCAAGACCACCACCCGCAACGGGCGAGTGGTGGCCATCAAAGCGGTTGCCGACGATGACGAGCTGATGATGATCACCGCCAAGGGGATCATGTTGCGGACGGGATTCTCGCAGCTCCGCGAGATCGGGCGGGCGACACAAGGCGTGCGGATGATCCGCCCGGGCGACGGTGACCATGTAATGGCAGTAGCAAAAATCGCCGCAACCGACGATAACGGAATAAATGGAAAATTGAAAATGGAAAATTGAAAATGGGGGAAGGGATACATTGTCGTTGGGTGCACTCCCTTTCTTCTTCTCTGCGCTCTTTGCGTCTCTGCGTTCATGGAAAATGTGGGTCAGCGACGACAAGTCCGCAACGTGGGGGCGCCCCTCATTTTCCATTTTTAATTTTCCATTTTCCATTTTAGACCCTGTTTGTGGAAGGATCGTAACAATGCTTAAGAATGTTTATCTGGCGGGTGGGGTGCGGACGCCTCACGGTTCGTTTAACGGTTCATTGGCGCAGGTGCCGGCGGCCCAGTTGGGGGCGACGGTGATCAAGGGGGCTTTGGCGGCGGCCAAGGTCGCCCCCGACGACGTCGATGAAGTATACATGGGCAATGTGCTCGGGGCCGGCCTGGGCCAGAACATCGCCCGTCAGTGCGCCTTCGGAGCCGGGCTGAAAGCCGAAATCGGCGCCACCACCATCAACAAAGTGTGCGGGTCAGCCATGCGCGCCATAATCATCGGGGCACAGGCCATCCAATGCGACGACCTGGGCATGGTCGTAGCCGGTGGGGCCGAGAGCATGTCCGGCGCACCATACCTGCTCTCCAAAGCCCGCAGTGGGTACCGCATGGGCAACGGTGAACTGATCGATGCCATGATCCACGACGGGCTCTGGGACGTCTACAACAACAAGCACATGGGCTGTTGCGGGGACACCTGCTGCGAAAAGTACAACATCACCCGTGAGGAGCAGGACGCCTACGCCATCGAAAGCTACAAGCGAGCCATCGCTGCCTGGGACAACGGGTATCTCAAGGATGTTGTCGTCCCCGTGGAGATCAAGACCCGCAAGGGGACCGTGGTGGTGGACAAGGACGAGGACCTGGCCAAGTTCAACGCTGAGAAGCTGGTCAAGTTGCGTCCGGCTTTCGGGCCTGACAGCCGCATCACCGCCGGCAACGCCTCGAACATCAATGACGGAGCATCAGCCATCGTGGTTATGGGCGAGGAGCGCATGAAAGCACTGGGCATCAAGCCGTCAGCCCGCATCCTAGGCCACACCAACGCCGCCACCGACCCCGAGTGGTTCACCGTGGCGCCCATCTATGCCATGAAGAAGCTGACTGAGAAACTGTCTCTCAAACTTGCCGACGTCGATCTGTTCGAGATCAACGAAGCCTTCTCGGTAGTGCCCATGGTGGCGATGCGCGAGTTGGGAATCCCACACGAAAAGGTGAACGTCTGTGGTGGGGCGGTAGCCATCGGGCATCCCATCGGCACCACCGGGGCCCGGATTGTCATCGAATTGATACATTCCCTGCACCGGACCGGAGGAAAGCTGGGCATCGCGTGTCTGTGCATCGGCGGCGGAGAAGCCAGCGCCATCGCCGTGGAGACTTGCGCATAGCCATCAGCACCGACTCATAAGCCCAAAGTCACTAGTCTGGATTTTCGCCTAAAGTAATTACACCCAAATGTTTAGTTGTAGGGCGGGTTCCACCCGCCTTCTGAGCACGGCGCGTTGGGTGGAACCTGCCCTACAACTGTGATTACACTGTTTTCTCAGCTTTTCACGCTCCATTTTTCACGCTTCACGCTCCCCGTTGGGGAGCCGCTAAACACTGCGGACTTGTCGCCGCTAAATGGATTATTCATAAACGCAGAGACGCAGAGAGCGCAGAGAAAAGCAAGGGGAGAGAAGATAAAGGGGGGAGAGTCGAAACCGGGCAACGCCGCCAACCCCGCATTTTCTCCATTCTCCATTCTCCATTCTCTTGGACACCTGCCCCCGGGCGTGCTACTATCAGCAAGGTGTGGAGGTGACGCCATGAAACATGTTTGGTTGCTTATGGCAGGTCTCCTGGCGATGGGGGCTGCGGGTTGCTCAGGTTCCCGACCGACGGCATTGAACTACAATGTGCTGCGCTTGTCCGGGGCATCGGATGCGGCAGTGTTTGATGCCGCCGCCCAAGCACTGCGAGAGCATTTCACCATTCGCCACGCCGATCGGCGAACCGGGGTTTTGGAGGCGGTCCCTGTTGAAATGGCGACCACCGGTGGCGATGGGCGTCTGGGTGATGTCGTAGCAGCCCCACGCCGCGAGCGCCGCACAGCCGAGGTGCGAGTCGAGAGTGCGGGGAAGCTGGTGAAGGTCTTCTGCAAGGTGCTGGTCCAGGAGTGCGACACGCAGGCCCACCAGATGTTCAACCGCGAGCACGCGATTAGCGACCTCCCCACGGATACGCCAGCCGACCGGGATGCCGCCACCACCACCGAACAGAACACCGTCTGGCGCACCAAACGGCGTGACCGGGAATTGGAGAATCAGATTCTACGGGCTGTCCGCGAGCAGCTCGCCGGTGCGGAGGTCTTGTGAGCCCCAACAAGCGGGAGTGTGACAAAATGATTCAGTGCAGCGAATGCGAACATTTTCACCGCAGCCCCGATGGCGAGGTTTCATTCACCTGCAATCCGTTCCACAACATCAAAGAACCTCAATGCCTCACCAAGTGGCAGTTGATCAAGCTGGACACCATGGTGCAAGCCTACCAGGCCACTCTCCGCATGTATGAGCGTCTCGCACCCCTGCAAGAGAAAATGTTCCGTCACATGGAACGCGAGATTCAAGAGCAGGAAGATGCCGAAAACTGGAAGTACTCCGCCTACGACGATGATGACGACGATGATTCCGATTCCGAAGAAGATGAGGATCATCCCGAGGGCTTTTGAGGGGACCCAGAGCAACATTTACCCCGCCGACCGGCAGACTTCTTAAATCCGCAGATTACGCAGATTTGTGAGAAAGTGCCTGGGGAATAACAAGGATTAGCCCGGATATTTCACCGCGGAGCACGCGGAGCACGCAGAGAGTTGTGGGGTAGGGAGTTATCGCAATTAGCGT
>JAGLWJ010000550.1 GCA_023133475.1 Phycisphaerae bacterium
GTCCAAAGTCCAAAGTCGGAAACCAACGGGACTTTAGACCTTGGACCTTGGACTTTGGACCTTGGACTCGTCGCTGGTTGGCAGGTTCCACCCACCCTACATATGGAGGGGAAAGACAACCACTCCAATACCCGGCATAAATGCCGGGGCTAGCGCGGATTATCCATCATACCGCCAAGAAGGCGGGTGGAACCCGCCCTACAACCGGCGGGACGCCGACGCCACCGACTTGGGGCCTGGGGCTCTTCGCGCCCCCCACAGCTACTGCGTGAACAGGAACTGGAACCACACGAAGTCGGCCAAATCCACATCCCCGTCACTGTCGGCATCGGCGAAGGTGCAGGCACAACATGGAGCACCGTATAGAGGCGGTTCGCACGGCGGGCTCTCACACGGCCCAGTGAGGCAATCACAGAACTCGGCGAAATCGAACAGGTCCACGTCCCCATCGCCGTCGAGGTCGCCGGGCTGATCACATTCGTCGGGAATGCCGTTGCTGTTGCAGTCGAGGGCCGCGCCGAGCGTCACGCCGTGCAGTTTCACGGCGTCGATTTCCTCCCAGCGGTTCGGCATACGGTGCGTCGTGTCAATGGTGACCTTCAGGCCTCGAACCAGGTAGTCGGTCTGCGGCCAGGTCACGACAAACTCCTGGATTTCCTGGAGCGCCCAATCGCAGGGATCGGTGCCGTTCCAGACGGCGTGCAGTTGACCGCCGGTATCCACGACATCCACCTGAACGACAAAGCCGTTATTGAGGCTCTCGACGATAGTGGCGCCGGTGGCGTAGACGGGCGTGGCGTACCCGAGCGTGACGTGCTCGATACCGGCATCGGGCTCCTCCGTGGCCCACGCCTGCCAATGGTCGCCGTAGCTGGGCACATCCGGCGCACCGGTCGCCTGTGTCGCGTGCCATTGTTCGTTCCCCTCGTCCCATTGAGAGCTGAAATCGATCACATACGTGGCCCACTGCTCGAGTGTGCCCGCAACGTCGCATTCGTCGGGGATGCCGTTGGCGTTGTAATCATCGCTCGTGCCGACGGCAATGTCCTCCATGTCGTCGACGCCGTTACTATTGCAGTCCGCCGGCATAAGCACTCGCAGCTTCAGTTCCGGGTCCCCGAGCAGATTCAACTCGTAGCAGACGTACCGAACCGGGTCCTCAAGACTTGTCGGATTTATTGCCCCGTAGCTGTCGTCCTTGGCGCTCTGGAGAGCCTTGCCGAGCTCGAAGACCGCCTCGCCGAAGATCGCATCGAAGAACTCTCGTGTCACGCGTGTCGAGGCTGAGTCCAGAGTGTTTCCCGGGGCTCCCAGACCTGATCTCGAATTGGTCACGCAAGCAAAAGCACCATATTCCATGGTTGTGATCACTTCCGAGAAACAGCGACAGTGCGCATGGTCAAAATGCCCCAGATCGCAGGAATCATCGAAGAAGAAGAAACCGTTCGTATTCGTCAAAGCCTCGAGGGAACTGTACAGTTCCGGGTAGTTGACGGCGTACGGGGCCGATGAGCTGGTGCAGACTCTCACCATGCCTCTGCGAGCACTGCCATGGTTGGAGATGTATATGAGTTGTGGCGTCGTGTTCCCGCCCGTGCCGTTCAGTATGGGAACCAGCTCATTCGAGGCGGACCATCCGTCCGTGGTCCACTCAAAGCTCACTCCGTCCCCCGGCCCGGCGACACTCGGGTCGTAGTCCGGGTCGTGCGTGTCGTTGTACCAGTCGAGATCGTACAGGCTCGTGACGCCAAAGTTTCTGGCGATCGGCAATCGGCTGTTTTCGATTCCGACGGTGCTGTAGCCGTAGAGGTCGGATCCCCATTGTATCAACTCGGCGAACGGTTTCGTGAACTCCTGAATACCGCCAAAGCCGAGATACCCGCCGCCGAAGAGTGCGGCATTGAGACACTCGTCTTCCGTCGCTTCATAGGTCAGGGTCTTTTTCACGAAGTTGACGACCTCGTTGCCGCCCGTGACCGCGGCACGGCCGATGTAGATGTCCGCAAACATATCCACGTCGCCGCCGTCCACGCCGTCGGTGGGTTCGCCGTACCGGTTGTCGGCATCGTAATCGAACGACTCGGGTGGATCGACGCATCCGTAATACATGTCCGCGGCAATTGCTTCACCCCAATGCCAGAATTCGCGCACGGGGATGATGCCCTTGTCGCCCCCGAGCAGCGCGTACTCGGTTCCCCGGTTCTCGTACGCATCGATAAGGAAGTGGCGGATTCTGGTCTGATTGTCTTCCCCACCGGAAGGGGTCGTGCCGTCGTAGTTGGCATAAATCCATTCCGTGGTGACGATGCCGGCGGTGATCCCCCGCGCCCTCTTCGAGTTGCACAAAGCCTGGAAGTCGTAGTTCGGGTTGGGGACGCCGTCCGGATCGGCAAGCCCGTTGCTCGTGATTACGACGTACTCCATGCTCAACTCACCCTGAGGCTCGAAGTATATCTCCACGGCCCTGCAGGCTTTCTTGACATTGCTCTGCTCGGCCTCCGTCAGCCCGAGGTTGTATGCAGCCAGGATCAGCGCGTTGCCGAGGTCTGCGTAGTCGTTGGAGGACGTTAGAATGTGTGTTTGGCACTCATAGAACAAAGCCGCCGCACCGGGAATCCCCATGCCGAATATCGTATAGCCGTTGAAGGTGCCACCGTCGGTCAGCAGATAGCACAGTTTGTTGCCGATGCCGATGTTGTGGTGCACGCCGCCGTGATCCTGTGTTCCGTGGTAGTAGTAAGGGCTCAGGAGGCGATCCGGCTGACGAAGATCGCCGAAATCGGTGCCGTAGCAGCAGTCCGTCCTGACCTGAGTAGGGTCATCCATGCGGCGCCACACAACACAGTTGGGATACTCACCCCATCCGTTCGTGCCGTTGCAGTCGCCCTCGTCGCCCCAGCAGTGCCAATCCTCAAACAGTCGCCATTTCATCTCCGGGGTGTCGTCACCGGCACCGTTCGTTTGGTCAACCCACTCACCCCACATATCCGAGAACGACTCGTTGATTGCGCCCGATTGGCCTGAGTAGATCAGGTCCGACTCGGACCTCGTAACGCCGTGCGTGAACTCATGCGCGACGATATCATCAATCGCGTTGTTGAGCCCAAGGTATATCGTGCCTGCCGACCAGTATGCACAATCGGCATCGAGCATCACGCGGGCAAGCAGAGGTGCGCCGTTGCCGTCATAGCTGTCCCGCCCATGTTGGGTGTTATAGAAATCATACACGTCACCCAGATAGTCGAAGGTGTTGTCAACATCCGCTATTCCGGTAGTGCCGGTGTCTTCCCCCCGGGCCAACTCGTACAGCGGGGGAGGCGGCCCGATCCACTTCCAGATTTCGCGGCTCAGGGCGTCGTGGATTCGTGAAAAGCTGAATGCAATCTCGGCGGTGTGAGCATCAACAAGCACGAGTTCGTCCACCAGAGGCTGGCCGACGTTGCGAACCTCGGTTTTCCACACGAGTTGAGGCCGGCCTATCTCGCCGACCACGGAGGGGGCGAACACCATCAGTTCAGTATCCCATGTCTCGAGTTCGATTTGTGCATGTTGCAGAGCCAGGCATCGGATGGCGGTTTCTTCGGCGGCCAAGGCATCGATCGTGGGGCGGATCGACACTTCACCCGTATCGATTGCTCGCGCATCAGTCATAATATCGCTCATGACGGCTGTGATGCCCCAGGCATGGTTGACTTGCACGACCAATTCGGCGCCGAAAACCTCTAGCCCGGCATAGGTTTGTTGGTAGCGGACGTAGGTTCTTGTCGTGTCGCTTCCGGTGTCGCTGCTGGTGATGCGTGCCCTGGTGAAGCCGATGTTGGGGCTGTCGTTGACGAAGAGCGTTTGCTTTTGCTCCAGAAACGCATCTGCAACCGCCTCAGGCCCTGAGAACCGACCGGGCTGACCCGGATGGGCTGCGAACTGCTTGCCTGGAGGAGCTGCGATATGTTTCACATGGCGATCCTTCGCTCTGGATATGCGTGGGCGTGCGTCATGGCGGGTCCCGGTGACCGAACCAGGGACGTCTTCGAGAATCAGGCCCATGTTCTGTGCACGTTCCACCTTATCTCTTGCATAGCCGGCAAGGGCGGAGGGGTTATCGACCTTGTTTGCCAGTCTTCTCTGGAGTTGGCGTGTCGATCTCGGGGCAACTTGCTGCGACGAGTCTGTCAGTGTGACTTCCAGACGCAGGGTCGTGGCATAGACGATCTTGCCGGTAGCCGGAGTGTACTGCAAGGGAAGGATGCCGAGTGTGAGAATTCGGTGCCCTCGTGTCGTCTGGGTAGTGACATTCTTGTGGTAGTGCCCTGGCCAGGGTGAGTTCAAGCTGTAGATATTGGGGTCGGGCGGAGTAGGTTTTGGGCGCTCTGTCGAGTTGCGGCGGAACGAAGCCTGACCGGGTGCCAGATTGTATGAACCCGCGAGTTCAGCAGTTTCCGTAGCGACAGCCTGGACGGAAACAACGTCCTTGCCGTGTGGAATGAGTATGGTGGTGAACCGCGCGGGCACCATGGGGGCACCTACACACCGATAATAGTCCAGCCCTTCCATGTTGACACGATCGTACCGCCCGTCGTCGGTGATGACCGGTTTGCCGAATTCGTAGTCGAGTATGATCTTGTCGGCGGAGCTTTTGTTTTGCGGTAGGTCACGTTTCGCCGCCAACGCGTCATACCCGACCGAAAGCGTCAAGACAGCCACGACGCCAACAGCGAATGAACGCAACCCGGCCCTCTTTGAAACACCAGTGACAGTTGTGCATTCAGACATAAATCACCCCTTTTAGACAAAATGGATCAAAACCACCGACATTGGTGGCTCACGGGGGGCGCCCAAAACCCCTGTGGTGCAAACTTCCAGCCTGCACAGCCTCTAACACTATAGTGCAAAGTGAGGCCGAGTTCACCAGTCTGTAGGTCGGGTCCGCAGACCCGACATTCGGGATTCCCAATGGCGTCACTGGGGAATTCCCCCCGGCGAAGCCACCTTTGGGGTTTTGCTCTTGACCTGCCCGGCAGGTTTGGCACAATCCGGGTGATCCACGATGGGGTCCCGCCGAGCCTGATCTGGGGCTGGTGTGTGTGTGGAGCCGATATATAACCGAAGGATTAGTGGGCTACTGGTGGGCGGTGCCCGCGTAACAACTATTGGTGGGCGATGCCCACCCTATGACGGGAGAACAGAGGATATGAAATCATTGCTCAACCGAGGACTGGTGATATTGCTGGTGGGGTGCTTTGGTGCAACCGCGCCGGCTGGCGAAGACATTGTGGTGGTGGAGGTGAAGGGCGAGGGGATCAGCCCCGACGGAGCCAAAAACGACGCCCTGCGCAAAGCTCTGGAACAGGGCGGCAAGGCGGAGATATTCTCGCATTCACAAGCGGAGAACTTTGAACTCGTCCGCGACACCATCTATTCGCGGGCAGAGGGGATCATCACCGACTACAAAATACTCCAACAAGGCGCCGGTGTTGGAGGGGTCTATTTCTGCAAGATCAAAGCCAAGGTGAGCAAGTCAGCAATCGCCACCAACTGGGGAGCGGTGCAGAACGTGCTGGACCAGATAGGCCGACCGGGTGTCATGGTGTGCATCACCGAGTGGATCGACGGGGTCACCGACACCAGCAGTATTCTGGAATCAAAGATCGAGGAGCGGCTGCTCAAGAGCGGGTTCGACGTTTACTCGAAGCGGGGTTTAGGCTCGCTCCAGGCCAAGGAAGCCGCCGACGCCGCGGCTGAGGACAACATCGCCAAGCTGCAGGCGTTGGCCAAGGACCACAGCACCCAGATTTTCATCATGGGCCATGCCAATGCCAACGCTGCCGGGGTCGAGAACCTCTACGGCACACCGACGGCTATGTACAACGGCGACTGCGTGGTGAAGATGTACTACACTGACACCGCCCGGCTGTTGGCCAGCGAGTCGCTGCCAAACTGGCGAGGCGGAGCCAGAGGGCACCACGCCATCTCACCCCAGGCGGGCAAGATGGCTTTGTCCAACGCCGGGGCCGCCATCATCGAGAAGGTCTACGCCACGGTGATGAAGCAATGGGCCACCGCCATCTCCGCCGGTGGCGAGATTCAGCTCGAGGTCGAGGGGCTCAAGATCAAGGACGCCATCAAGGTCAAGAAGATGTTGAAAAAAATCAAGGGCGTCGAGAAGGTGCACTACCAGATGACCAAAGGTTTGGCCAAGTATCGCATCGTCGCCAAGATGACTGCCGAGACGTTTGTCGAGCACTTGGTGGAGGGCGAGTGGGAGAGCTTGATCGAGGTGGTGGACCTGAAGATGAACCGCATCCAAGCCAAAGCGGCGACAAGCCCGTAGCGTTTAGCGGCGACAAGCTGTAGGGCGGGTTCTACCCGCCTTCTTCGCGTGGCGTGGCGGGTGGAACCCGCCCTACAGGTGGTACTGCGTTCATGAAAAATGTGGGTTAGCGGCGACAAGTCCTCAGCGTTTAGCGGCGACCCGAAGGGGAGCGCGTAGAAGAGGAGCGCGACAAGAGATGAACTATCGAGAACTTCAAGGCAACCTGATCGTCGAGGAGCAGAAATTTGCCTTGGTGGTCAGTCGTTTCAACGATTTCATTACCGGCAAGCTGCTCAGCGGAGCCATCGACGCTCTTGAGCGGCACGGGTGTGACCCGCGGAACATCACAGTGATCCGCGTCCCCGGCGCCTTCGAGTTGCCTCTGACAGCCAGGAAATGCGTTGACACCAGCCGATATGACGCGGTGATCTGCCTCGGGTGCGTGATCCGAGGCCAAACTCCGCACTTCGAGTTTATCGCATCCGAAGCCGCCAAGGGCATCGCCCAGGTAGGCCTGGAAACCGGTCTGCCGGTGACTTTCGGGGTGATCACAGCCGACACCCTGGAGCAGGCCATCGAGCGGGCCGGCTCCAAAGCCGGAAACAAAGGCGCCGACGCAGCCGTCACCACCATCGAACTGCTCAATCTTTATGCCCAGATTGCAGGGGCGGAATAGGCAAGTGCCCCGTTACCGCTGATTCGAGGGGTTGTCCCCGGATGGGTGGCCCATCGCTTTAGCGGTGGGGGACACGAATACCTGATGTAGTTCGTGTCCCCCACCGCTAAAGCCATGGGCCACCCCCCAGAGCTTCATCCATCAGTAGTACATGCGTCACGGGGCACTAACATCCCTACCGGGACATGCGGCGGGCGAAGCGGATCGCCTGCTTGACCGTGTCCAGCCGTGCGCGGGGTAGACAGCCGTAGTGATCCAGATTGGCGGAGGTGATGCCCAACTCCGCCATGCGGGTGAGATTACGCACCAAAGCCTGATCGTCGTCGGCAGCCGGGGAATGGGCCAGAAGCTGAACCTCCAAGACCTGCTGTGTATCAAGCACATCTCGCATCCGCTCGATCAAACGCTCCAAAGGGGCAATCTCCCAGCCGACATAGTCGCAAACCACCGCGTGGACCCCTCGAATGTAGCCCGGGCCGGCGGCTAACTCGTCTTCGCTGCGCATGGCCCGCGTGTGCGACACGACCCGCCCACCGCACGAATCGCGGACGCCATGCAACAAACCGGTGATACGGTCGCGATACCAGGCGATGAATGCGGCAAGCGGCGGATCGTCGGCGACCAGGCTCACCAAGGGTTGCTCGATCGGCTGCCCGGTGCTAAACACCGTCTCAAGTCGGACGGTGGCAGAACGGGCTGCCGACTCGACATCCACGCCGGCAGCCACCGCCGACTGCCGACAAGACTCACAGAAGCACAGAGCCAACAACTGCCACCCTCCAAGCCCCAGAGTGTGATAAGGGTCGTCGATCATCGACGGCATGGCATCGAGCCCCACCAACTCCACAGCCTCGATGGCGTAGTTGCTGCAAACATCGACAGCCAATGAGCGAATGAACTCCGCCACATCGGCATTTGCCGGGCATATCCGTGACAGCGAGACGTCCCCGAAGACGTTTTTGCGGGCGAAGTGTGGATCGTGGGCGGCGATCCGCCCGATGTTGGTGCATTCGATCACCGCGCGAAGCCCAAACCCGCGGGCACGGCATTGCTCGGACAGCTTGTCGAGCCAGTTGCGCGTCTTGAGCCATTCGCAGAGTAGTGGTTTGCACCGGGTGTTTTCATAAAGCGTCTTATCCGGCTGAAAGAACACTCCCCCGCGTGTCCGAAAGATTCGGGGCGAGACCCCGCCGGCATATCGAAGATGCTCCAGGGCACCGGAGGTAACCGGCGTGCACAGGCCGGTGAGGCCGATGCGGCCTTGCAACAGGTCGAGAGCGCTTTCAAGACCCTCGTCCACGAGGTCCCACAAGTGGGCGACCATGTTGGCCTGAAACATTGGTTACCCTTCCATCGGCAGCCGATAAAATGGCGAATCCCCCAGATTCCGCCCATTATCTTCCCGAACACCAGCCGATTTGGCAAGCCCAATTCCATCGGGGTGCTGCCATATTTTGTGGCATCAGGCGGGGGGCCCATCGCTTTAGCGGTGGGGGA
>JAGLWJ010000551.1 GCA_023133475.1 Phycisphaerae bacterium
ATTCATCACGTTTCCCATCCCCCCATTTTCAATTTTCAATTTTCCATTTTCCATTTTCTCTCGTTTCTGCTTGCGACTGCGTCGCAATTGCGCGGGCGAAGGACAGCGCCTGCTCCCTGGCGAAAGTGACATCTTCACAATTGCTCACACCGCCCAGGTATACGCCCACCACGAAAACCGCGTCTACAATACCACCGGACTCACCCACTACAAAATCGATCTCATCCACGCGGTTGTGCTGGAGCAGTTGCCCGTACTCGTTAAAGAATGCCGCATAGGCTTCGAGCAGCTTGGCCGCTTCGGGCTCTTCCTGGGCCCGATGCACGAACATGGTGAAGGTCTTGCCCTGGTGAACATAGTCGGCGCTGAAGACGGCGCTCAGGAAGTCGAGGCTGAAGGCATTGGCGCCGTGGTAAGCCAGTTCGTTGCCGGCCCGCCCTTCGCTCGGCAGGAGGGCGTCAGCCCACAGTTCTTTGCCGGTGTCCTCGATGCGCCCGGCGATGGCCCGGGCGATGGCCAACCCGATCGCCTCCAACGCCTCATCCTCGCCGTCGGCCTCCAAGCGAACGTAGCAGTTGCCCTTCCAGAAGAACACGCTGCCCGCCACACCGTAACCGGCATTGCCAACCTCGATTTCGGTGACACGACCGCCGCTCTCTGCCTCGTAGATGCCAAAAGCCCCGTCCGGCGAAGCCATCTCATACCAGTATACACCAAAGGATAATCCCGGATCGGTGCGGTGGTGGTAGGTGCCGAAGGTCATGCGTTGCATGTCGAATTGCAGGTAAAGCTCAGCCCGCCCGTCGATCTTCTCCCATAAATTAAGCGGGGTGTATTCGCGTGGCGCCGTCGGCACTTCCCAGCCCGCCGCGTCGATTTCCGGAAATGGTGGCACTTCTTCCGGCAGAGCGGACTCTGCCTCCAACGGCGTCTCGTAGACAATCTGCACCGAACCCAGGGCATCGGCGATGGTTCTGACTGACGGCTCTGCCGCTTGCACACCGGAGCGGTCGAACTCGGTGTAGTATCGCCCAGCCCAAAAGGCACCTTTTTGCGTGTTCTGCCAGCCGGCGTTGCCCACCGCCAGCGGGCTGGTGTCGTGCGGCTTTCGCTGTTGGTAAAGCCCGGCGGCGTTGGCTGGCGTATCGGTGTCAACGATCTCCACGGAGACCTTCTCGCCCGACGCAGGATTGGCATAAACGCCACGGTAGACCCACACTGCACCGGCTTCGAGCAACTCCGCTTCGCCGGCTGCTTGAAGGGCCGGCCGGCCCAGAATCTCCGGCGTATCCTGCCGTGCCCAACCCGCCGTGCCAAAGCCTGGCATCATATGCTCCGCGATCCACTGCGGGCGGCTTGGTTGGCTTTCCCGTTCCACCCCAGGCGGAAGCTCAAAGAGGGGCGTTTGCGGGCGGGTGCTCACCGTAACCACCGCTGCCACGATGCCCACCAGCACCAGCAACACTACAACCCCAACGATTGTTTCGGTGGTGGGCACGCCCTTTCGCTCGTATTTCCGCCCGAAGAACGTCGGCATCGTCAAATCATCCCCATCTGCGTCTGAACCCATCCGCTCCCTCACGGTCGCGGTACTGATCGGGGGGTGGCCCATCGCTTTAGCGGTGGGGGACACGAATGGTTCATCCGAGCACCGTCGCATCCCGTAGCGGCATGAGGACTTGGATTCGCGTCCCCCACGGCTAAAGCCATGGGCCACCCACCCCAAGCCAGTCTTGCGCCGTCGCTATGTTCCTGCGGATCAACTCCACCTGTGCCGAACTGAGACGGCGAACCTCCTCCCACACCGGGCGCTGAGCATCCAGGTCCAACGCCTTTTGGTAATGCTTCACCCCCGACCGCACCAACTCGGCTCGCCCTTCCGCTCGACCTGCCCACACCTCGAGATTCGCCAGATCGACGTAGGAGGCTGGGCGCGATGGATACAGCTCGAGTGCACGCTCCGCCGATTCCAACGCACCAGCCCGATCGAGCGGATCGTCAGTCAACCGGGCCAACGAAAACAAAATCATCGCCCGACGCCGATGATAGGCAATATGCTGTGGGCATCGTGCGATAGCTTCCTCGATCGACGCCAGGGCACTGCGAAGAACCACCACCGAATCGCTCGAAGAAGCAGCCACGGCTTTAAGCCACTCCGCACGCTCGGCGGCGGCGGTGGGGTCCAACGGGTCAGCCTGTTGGGCCGCTTCGTAGAGCAGGTTTGTCGGATGGTGTTCGATCTCTCCGGCAACTGCCGCATCGCGTTGCTCACGCGCCGCCACAACCAAACCCGTCGCCCGCCACACCGGAACCAAAGCCGCACCAACCACTACGACAAGCCCCAACCCCGCAGCGATAGCCAATCGCCAACGCCGCCAACCGACACATACCGTCTCATCATCAGGCTCCTCTCCAGGCTGCCCAACCCGCCGGGCTGCCACCGCCACGCCAACCATCGCAAAAAACGTGGTCGCCGCACCCGGCACGATCAGCGCAAAGTTGATTGTATCCTGCAAAAGAAACGCAAAGAGCCCGCAGTTGATCACCACCCCCATCCTCAACCAGCCGGCTCGACCCGCCGATTCCCACGGATCAGGACCCCACACACAAATCGCAAAAACCGTCAACCACACCAACCCCGGCAACACCGTCTCAACCAGCAGGAAGCTCGGGTCATCGACGCTCAGCAAACCCAACCGCACACCAAAAATGCTCAACCCCAGCAGGAGCATCCACAACCACCAGTAGCCATCGACCGCTAACGCCGCCTTGCTTTCCGTCGTGCCCCAGGTGACTCCGGACATCCGCCGGGTGACCACTATCGAACCGCCCACCGCCATCGCCACCACCCCCACAAGCCCGACCACGCCCCAATCAGCCGCCGCCCCCACCAGAAAGTTGTGTGGGTTACTGATCTCTTCCGGTTCTGCGATGGTCTTGTGCTTGAGGTATGCGTCGCCGAAGTTCTCACGCCCCACTCCCGTCCAGCGATGCTCGGAGATCAGCTCGGCTGACGTCGTCCAATACCCCCATCGAAAGCTCAACGAAGTGCCCGGCAGTGATTCGTGTGACACTCCGTGCCACACCACCGCCAACCCGCCCCCGACCACCAGCCCCCACCCCAAAGCCAACGCCTGCAGACGATGAGAGTCGATCCATCTCCACGCCGCACCGCGTATCGCCCACAACGCCAGACCAGCCGCACACGCCACCATCGCACCGATACTGTGAGTCAGCAGCAGGGCAGCCAAAAGCAATAGCACCACCGCGGCAAGCATCACCACCGGAAGATATTCCCCTGCCGCCGCCCACCGCCGCCAACGCCCGGCAGCCATACCCAACGCGGCAAAGAACGGTAGCAAAAGATAACCCCCAGTCACGTTACTGTGCGACAAATACCCATAAGCCTCACGCGATTGCAGCCGCCTTTCAAACTGCCTTACCCGCGACGAGTCCAGCGGCACACCCTGAGCCTGCCAGAACGACTCACGGTTTTCAAGGTACATCCGTTCGGTCTCGGCAAAGCCGATCAGAACCTGGTCAAAGCATTGGTACGCCTGGGCCGCTGCCGACGCAACAAGCACACATAGTGTCAACCGGATTCTGCGGCGTTGACGCAGGAGTTGGGCAAGCACCACCGTAATGAGCGCCATGCAGACCCAGTCCACCGAGGCATTGATCGCCACCCGCCTGTTCCCCGCCACCACACAGGAGACGATAGCCGCCACAACCACCAACCCCAGCCCCGCCTCCAGCCCACACCACCAATACCGCCGCCGAGACTGCAAGCCACGTCCAACAGCCCACACAAAAATCGCCGACAAAATCACAAGGTCGATTAAAAGCGTATGTAGCGGAAGCGGATCGGTAACCCCCTGCAAAGCGGAGGTCATTGCCAGACCCGCCAGGTCGTAGGTTTCACTGATAAGCGGTCGCAGCCCGATAACGGTCAGCAGCACAAACAAGCTGACGGTTTCGAGCACACTCCCTATCCGCAGGGTTGGGGATTCGACAACCTCAGGTGTAAGCTCTCGTGCGGTCACGAATCAACTCTCCTGTTTAGCGGCGACAAATCCGCAACGTTTAGCGGTGACAAGTCCGTAGC
>JAGLWJ010000552.1 GCA_023133475.1 Phycisphaerae bacterium
CCTTACGGTCGCGGTACTGATTGGGCGGTACTGATTGGGCGGTACTGATTGGGCGGTACTGATTGGGCGGTACTGATTGGGGGGTCATGTTGAAATCAATGCGGGCAACCAGAGCGCCTAACCGCACTCGGCGTTGGGGAAGCGTTATGGTTCTGCTGCTGCTGGGGGCGATGTGGTGGCTGTACGATGCGATGACCGACCCGCAACG
Organism: Phycisphaerae bacterium; assembly: GCA_023133475.1. GTDB lineage: Bacteria > Planctomycetota > Phycisphaerae > UBA1845 > UBA1845 > JAAEQG01. The sequence goes on from JAGLWJ010000552.1 coordinate 209, forward strand.
CATCCGCCATCTGTGTGTGCAGTACTTGGCGGGTTTCGTGGATGGCGAAGTAAGCATCGAAAACGCACGCTTCGACCTCTTCGACGGCGTGCACCTTGACGGTGTGCGAGTGACGGAACGCCGCAGCAAAAACAAGACCACATCCGCAAACCGCCCCTTCTTCTACTGCCGCAACCTGCTACTCAAACACGATCCCCTGACCATGCTGTCCGGTAGGCTGGTGGTGGAGGAGGTAGTCGCGGTCAACCCGGTGTGCAACCTGGTGCGGGTGGACGAAACCGGCGAGTACAACATCAGTCGCATTCTCCGTAGGCCTGCCCGGCGTCATGGGCCCGCACGAAAACCGCGTCTTCCCGTGGTGCGTCTGCGCAATGCGTCGCTGATCCTCACACGCGAGAACGATGGTAAGCGGCGCGATGTCGATCGGATTAACATTAGCGTGTTGGCCACTCCTCTGTCCCAAACCACCCGGTCTTACTCGGTGGCGTGGAAGCGCCGCGGGGCAACACCCGCCGCCGGCCGATCGCTGTTCAACCCCGGCAGCCTGTCATTCGAAGATTTGGAAGGCGGGTTGCCCTGGCTATCGCTGGAAACGGGCATGTTGGCTGTCGCCACCCAGGTGCCCGGGGCGGAGAGTTGGTTCACCCTGCTGGGCCTCAGTGGGCAAATCAAAGCCAAAAACTACGACATATCGCTACGGGCTGACCCGAGTGAGCCGGGTCGGATGACCCTGCAACTTCGCAATGCCTCTCTGTCGGTTCCGGTTGATGCGGTGGAGCGGCAGCTACCGCGTGAGCAGCGTTATCTTTGTTTCGATGGTGTCGAGGGAACGGTGGAGCTGTCGCCGGGGCAGGCGGAAGTGCGGTTTACCGGAACCTTCCACGGAGCACCGTGCCGGGTGTCGGCGGTATTGGTTGGGGACATAGGCCCGCAAACGCAATTTGCCGACATCGGCGTGTCCGCCGACATCACCTGCGAGGGCTTTGAGTTGCCTTCGGCGGACGATGAGGCTGACCCGGGGGCGGCTCGCTTTACGCGGCGTTGGCGGGCGCTACGCAGCTTCTACAACGATTTTAATCCGCACGGCCAAGTCAACCTGGAAGTGTCCCTGGCGAAGGCGGTGGGTGCAGGTGAGCCCCTTCACCTGGAGCGGGGGGTGATGACCGTCCTGCACGCGGACGGGACTTATCGCAAGTTTCCCTATCGGGTGCGCAACATCACCGGGACGGTCGAGTTCACTCCCGAGGGAATCCACCTGCGTGAACTTTCCGGGGACCACGCGGGGGCTGCGATTGTGGTGAACGGCTGGTTGGCTGAGGCGCGATGGTACAGTGCCTCCCAACTACACATCGCCGGCCAGGGCGTGCCGCTTGATTCCGACCTGCACTATGCGCTAAACAACCGTTATCGAAAGCTGTGGGACACTTTTGAATTGGCGGGTTCGGCGGATATCACCGTGAATATGACCCGGGCTGCGGGCACGGAGAAAGACCCCAAACCATATGCCACCAGGATCAACGCCGAGTTGATCGACGCGAGGGCACGGTTTGCGGGTTTCCCTTATCCCGTGGAAAACCTCTCCGGTGAGGTCTCCATTGCTGGCGAACGCCTGGGTGTGACGCGGTTAAGCGGCTGCAACGGTTCGACACGGGTTGTTGTGGGCGGCTATGCCCACCTGGCGGAGGATGGGTTGGCTGATCTGGACCTGCAACTCGAAGCCAGGGAGGTTGCTTTCGATGCCCGGCTTCTTGCGGCGTTATCGGGCGATGCCAGGGCTCAGATTGTCGATTTCTCGCCGCGGGGCACCTTCAACTTGAGCGGGAGTATGGGATTCGATCCGTCAACGAGGCAGGCCACCTATAACCTGGATGCCGCCCTGCACGGCATAACGGTGACCTACAGCAAGATGCCCGTGCCGGTTGAACATGTGACCGGCACGATCCGTTTGCGACCGGGGCATATCACTCTCGAATCGATCACCGGGCGTTATGGTCAAGGCACCGTTGCCGCCGAGGGCTCGTTCTCGTCTTGGGCGGATGATTCCGAAGCGCAGCTTACAGTCACGTGCACGGACCTGGTGGCCGACGAGGTGTTGCTGGAGGCGCTGCCGGAACGTCTGGGCGACGTGTGGCGGGATTTGCGGATCACCGGCCCGGTCCGGGCCGTCACGGATTACCGGAAACGCACAGGGCACAACGCGGCATCCACGACCCTTCGCACCACCATCGACGTTGCCGGAACCGCGATCAACGCGGAGTCTTTCCCGTATCCGCTGCATATCACGGAAGGGACGGTGACGGTGGAGCCCGGGCGGTTTTCCATCGACGATCTGCACGCAACGCACGAGGGCACTACTTTGTCCCTGGACGGCGGGGGCAGCTTTGATGACCGGAGTGTCGATGCCGTTTTTGCCCTATCAGCCCGGAATTTGAATCTCGATGAGGGCCTTCGCCTGGCGCTCCCCTGGCGGTGGCGGCGGAGCTGGAACAAGATATCGCCGAGGGGGGCCGTCGACCTCGAGCTTCAGCGTCTTCACTATCACCGTGACCGGGGGGCGCCGGCGGCTGAGTGGGCCTTCAGCGGGCGGCTGACACCCCGCGGCGTGGCTTTGGATGTCGGGCTTGAGATCGCCGATATCGTGGGCATGGTTGACGGCGAGGGTGGTCTCGGCGGAGCCGGCGGGGAGTTCACCGCGTCCGCCACCCTGTCGCTGGACGCTTTGACGGTCGAGGGCCGGCGGGTGGAGAATCTCCGAGGACAGCTTCAAAGGCTGCCGGCAAGCGGTGCCCTGACGTTGCGGGATTTATCCGGGCGGTTGTACGGCGGGATGGTGTCGGCGGAAGTGGAAGTGCTCCTGGGCCGGAGCGCTCCGGAGTACAACGTCTCAGCCACAATGCACGACGTGGGCCTGCGGGCGTTTCTCCGCGCAGCCAATCCCGCAACGGATCAACCCCAGCCGCCGGCGGGGAAAATGGACGTGCATTTTTTCGTGAGCGGCCTGAGCGGCGATCACGACAGCCGCCGCGGTGGTGGGAGGGTGGAAATCCATGATGCCGATCTTTACCGGCTGCCGCTCATCATGGCAATCTTGAATGTCATTAACTTTACGATCTCGGAGGAGTCCGCCTTTCAGGGGATGTCCGCCGATTTCTTCGTCACCGGGCGAGAGGTGCGGGTTTCGGACCTGATTCTGAGGGGCTCTGCCCTGGCTTTGATCGGTTCGGGGACCGTCGCCCCGGCGACTCGGGCTCTGGACTTGAAGCTGGTGGCGGTAACCCCGCACCGTTGGGCGAAAATCCCGGTGCTCACCGAGTTGATCGAGGGGGCCGCCCGCGAACTGGTGGAGATCGACGTCCACGGCTCCTGGAGCGACCCGGTTATCCAGGCCAAACCGCTCCGTGGTGTCGAAGCCGTCTTCGAAACCCTCTTTGAAAAGAAGAAACCGAAGAAACCTAAACACATCTCACCAAAAGACGATACCGTGCAACCATGACCGAACACGAAGTTGAGCCTGGAGCCCTTTCGCCTGATAGTGCCGGCTGGCATTGGCGTGCGGTGCTTGTCGTCTTTGCCGTGGCGTTTGTGCTGCGGGCGGGGTGGGGCATGTACCGCATGAGCACCGCCGGGGCAACCACCCTGGAATTCCCCGACGAAGAGCAATACTGGCTGATGGCAACCTCGCTGCACGACGGGATCGGCCTGGTGGATGAACTCGGGTTCCGGGCGGGGCGCATGCCCTTGTACCCGGGATTGCTGTCGATCGCAGCCGGGTCGGCGGGGAATCTGGCCATCGTGAGGATCGCCCAGTGGTTGATCGGGGGGCTGGGGGCGGTGTTTGCCATGCGACTGGGCGAGCAACTGGCCAACCGCAAGGTCGGGTTGTTGGCTGGTTTGCTGTTCGCAGCCGACCCGTTCCTGGTTTTCTTCAGCAACCTGATTCTCACCGAGACGCTGTTTGTGACACTGCTGGTGGCACTGTGGAGCTACGGCTTGGGGTTCGTGGTGCAACACCGCGGAGAGCGGATTCGACAGTGGCTGACGCTCGGTGCCTTGAGTCTGGCATGTGTTTATGCTCGGGAATCCACGCTGGGGCTGATCGGAGTTGCTCTGCTGATCCATTTGATCCGGTGTCGCTTCAGGCGATCGGTGTTGGTTGGCGTGGTGGTGGTTGGCGGAGTGGTCGTGGCGGGTTTGTTTCCGTGGGCGTTTCGCAACCACAAGGTCATTGGGGAGTGGTGTTGGCTGACCACCCGCGCGGGGATTTCGCTATACGACGGGGTCGGCCCTCAGGCGACCGGAGCCGGCGACCTGGGGGACATCAAAGACTGCCCGGAAGTGAGAGAGCTGAGCGAGGTGGAGCGGAACAGTTATTTCCTGGGCGCATCATTCGCCCGGATGCGTGCCGACCCCGGGCACCTGGTGAAACTTGCCTTGCATAAGTTCCTGCGGATGTGGAGCCCGGTGCCCAATGCCGCCGACTACCAGTCGCGGGCGGTGCGATTGATCAGTGCTTTGTGGATGGTGCCGTTGCTGCTGTTGGCAGTGGGGGGTCTGTTCGTTTTGCGTAAGATGGTATCGACACATGCCGGTGGGTTGATTATTTACCTGTTGCTTCCGGCATTTTACCTGAGCGTGTTGCACATGGTTTTCGTGGGAAGTGTTCGTTACCGCCTGGGCGCGATGCCCATGCTGGGTGTGCTGGCGGCGGTGACTCTTGAGCGTCTCTGGAGTCGCACACGAGAACCGTAGGGTGGGTGGAACCTCG
>JAGLWJ010000553.1 GCA_023133475.1 Phycisphaerae bacterium
GTACTGATTGGGCGGTACTGATTGGTTCGAGTCAGTCCCCCACCCCGTCCCGCTGCCTGCTACGCAGGCAGCGGGAATGGGATGAGGCACCCGCGCAGGCTTGCGCTAGGCCCTTACCTGGCATTTCTCTGCGCTCTCTGCGTCTCTGCGTTCATGAAAAATCCAGGTAAAACCCGCCCTACCGGCTACTGAAAACAACACTCCGGTCAGCCTCCCCAGATGCCGATGCTATTTGCTGAGGATAAGGCTTGTTCCCATAACCTCGTGCGGTGGGGGCTGCCCGCCGCGGGACACGGAGAAGGTGGGTGAAGCCCGCCCTGGTTGGAAATGATCGACACCTATATCCGACTCGTAAGGATCACCGTCCTGGGCGGCTGCCTGGTGCCGCTGACGACCATCGTGTGCAGCCGGCTGATGTTGGGGTATAGCCTGACTTGGCCTTCGTTCATGTTCAAGTTCACCATCGCACTGCTTGCAGCCGCCGGCATATTCCTGGGTTTCCTTCGCTTGACCGGCAAACGGCGGCTGGACCTCGCGGCGATGTCACGGGAGCAACAGAAGTTCCTGGGCCAGATCCCAGCGAGGTATGTGGACTTGGCGATCCTGGGCTCGGCAGGGCTTAGCCTGTTCCTGGAGCTGGCTTTGATCCGCTGGCAGATGACGGTCTTTCCGCTCTTCGCGGCGTATAAGAACTTCGGATTGTTGTCGTGTTTCGCCGGGTTGGGGTTGGGCTATGCCCTGGCCAACCGTGCTCGGATACCGTTGCTGTTTGTCATCCCATTGCTGGCTTTGCAGGTTGGTTTGCTTATTGGCCTGCGCTATATGCTGCCCGCGGAGATGCTGTGCAGCATCTGGTCGACTCCCATCGCCGAAGAATTCCCGATGGGTGCGCGGGTGGCTTCCACCATCACGGAGTACTTGGCGTTATATCTGTTGTTGGCTGTCGTCTTCCTGCTCAGCTCGCTGTCGTTTATTCCCGTGGGGCAGGTTTGCGGGCATCTGATGGAGCGGCGTCCGCGGCTTCGTGCTTATGGGTTCAACCTGCTGGGCAGCATCGCCGGGGTAGCCCTGATGCTCCTGCTCAGCTTGCTGTGGACACCGCCGCCGGTCTGGTTTGCCGTGGCGCTGGCTGGTTTGCTTGCTTTACAGGTTTTTGCCGCACGGCATCTGGCGCTGGGGGCTGCCGGCACTCTTGTGGCATTGGTCGTGCTGTGTTGGCCTGTGTCTTTCATGTGGGAGCGCATCTATTCGCCATACCAACTGCTCGAACGTGGGCAGAGCCAAGCCGGCGGCCTGATGACCATTCGGGCGGCGGGGACCTATTACCAGCGGGTCCACGATTTATCCGCAGCCGCGGTCAGCCAACCGGCTGATCCCGCAATACGGAAGATCGCCGATTACTACAATCTGCCGTACAAACTGCACGACCACGCCGCCCATGTCGCGGTGGTCGGAGCCGGGACCGGCAATGACGTGGCGGCTGCTCTGCGGGCTGGCGTCGAGAGCGTGGACGCCGTGGAGATCGACCCGGCGATTCTGCAACTGGGAGCAGCCTACCACCCCGAGAAACCCTACGACGATCCCCGAGTGCACATGATCGTGGACGATGCCAGGTCCTTCTTGCGAACGACGGGCCGGAGTTATGACCTGATCGTCTACGGCCTGCTCGACTCGCACACTCTGCTGAGTATCGGGTCGGGTGTGCGGTTGGATTCTTACGTGTACACGGTGGAGGGGTTGCGTGAGGCTCGTGCCCGGTTGGCTGATGATGGTGTGCTCATCCTGTCCTTCTGTGCCCGCAAGGACTTGGCTCGCAAGATATACATGATGATGCGGGAAGCCTTCGACGGGCGTCCGCCAACCTGCATCAGTGCCCAATACGACGCCGCGACCGTCTTCGTGCAAGGCAACCGTGCGGGTTTCACCGTTCCGGCGGGGCTGTTGCGGGAGTCCGGTTTCGAGGACACCACCGCGGTTTATGCCGATGCCAGCCTCGATGCCGATCCGTCCACCGATGATTGGCCTTTTCTTTATATGCCCAGGCGTGTTTACCCTGTTTCGTACTTGATCATGGTCGGGTTGTTGATGTTGCTTTCCGCGGTTTTGAGCGGCAGCTTCATCCGTGAGAAGCCGGAGTTCAGCCATGTGGCGTTCTTCTTTTTGGGTGCGGGCTTCATGCTGATCGAGACCAAGGGCATCACCGAACTGGGATTGACGTTCGGCAACACGTGGCAGGTTATTGGCATTGTGCTCATCGGCATTTTGAGCATGGCTTTTCTTGCGAACTGTTTCGTGCAGTGGTTTGGGATCACCAGGCTACGGATGCCCTTCGTATTGCTCATGCTGAGTCTGGCGTTTGGGTTGGTGATCGCCTGGCGTGGCGGATTGCCGGCGACCTTCGTGGGGCGTATTGCCGCGGTTGTCGTGCTTACCGGCCCGGTCTTCTTTTCGGGCATGGTTTTTTCTGCGATGCTGGGCACGAGCAAGTCTATCTCTGGTGTGATGGCTGCTAACCTGCTTGGAGCCATGTGCGGTGGCGTATTGGAATACAACGCGATGTATTTCGGTTTCCG
>JAGLWJ010000554.1 GCA_023133475.1 Phycisphaerae bacterium
CGCAAGCGTGGGCATGGCACCCAACGCAGAATCCAACCGGATTTTGTGGCCATAGGGAAAATCCGAGTCAGTTTTCCTCCTCCGCCCGTTCGTCAGGTGGCGGGGCGATGATCACGTCAGCCAAAACCTTGTGCTGCGAGATTTCCCGGTGCTCGATTTCCAGAACCTGCTCCAAAAAGGCAAGGTCCGGGTCACGGGCGCGGGCCAAACGCGCCTTTTTGGTCTGATGATAGTCGCGGTCGATAAACACGCGGATGTCGATGCCCGGCAAAAGCGTGGTATAAGTGCCCTCGGCAATCACCACGTCACGATCACCAGGCTCGATTATTTCACAGTCGATCCGGTCCTCGTCGAAGCGGGCCAACGGCTTGGCCAAACGCTGATCGGGACGCTCACAGAGAGCGGTGATATGCTCAGCCAACAGGTCAAGCCGCACCTCGCAGGGGCCTACCCACGAGATGTCCTCAACACGCTGCCGGTGATTCGACTTGGGCGGCAACCGGAAATAGTCGTCCTGTGCTAAAACGAGGCACTGGCGACCCTCCACCGCCAACACAGCAGCCAGACACAACGCCGTCTCCGACTTGCCGCTGCCCGACTCGCCCGCGATCGTCACCACCACCGTCTCGGCACTCAACGCCAAACGCTCCAAAACGATGGGCAAAAGCTGAGCGGCGGCCTGACGGTGATAGTCGGTGATCACCAACGTGTCGCCGATCATTTCTTCTTCCGTCCACGGGCGATGGTGTACCCGCGCTTACGCAGGTGATCGAGAAGGTTGACGGTCTGTGCTTCCCAGTTAAACTCCTTCACCTTTGCAAGCAGGCGCCGGGCCCGGTGCCAACGGTCGGCTTCGTCATCCAGCAAACGCTGCATCGCTCGGGCAAAACCCTCCACGTCGCCGGCATGCACCACCAACGCATCGTCCGCAACATACTGCACCACAAACGGAGTCAGGTCCGAAGCCACCACCGCAGTCCCCGAAGCCGCCGCCTGCAAAACCGACATCCCGAAACCCTCCATCTCCGAAGCCGAAACATACATGGCAGCCAGCGAAAACAACGGCCCAATATGCTCCTCGGGAATGAAACCGGTCAAAAACGCCTGCCCCGCCATTTCCGGATGGGCATCACGGCAAGCCTCCAGAGACTTATACACCGCATTCTCGGGGCCACCACCAATGAACAAATAGACGTCCTTCCGCCGGCGAGCCACCTCGGCAAAAGCTTTCAACAACAGGTCCTTTCGCTTGGTCTGATCCATACGGCTTGTCTCGAAGATAACACAGCCGCGGCGCAAAGCCTCAACCTCGACCCCGCTCAGCTCGGAGAGATACCGGTAGGTGGATTCGGTTTCGTGGTCCGCGTACACTCGGAACTCAGCCGTGTCCGCACACGGGGGGAAGTAGAAAATACGCTCGCCCGGCACTCCGTAGTGAGTGCGGAGCCGCTCGGCAATCTCCCCCGAGGTGGCGGCGAACATCCGCGTCCGGGCACACACTGCCTCCTCGTGGCTTCGCCGTTCGCAGAACTTCAGCGGCCGACACACTTCGGGCGGCTGATCGCGGAAGTTCTCCTGCTTGAGCGACCCCAACGAATGCGGCGTCCATACGTGACGGTCGACGATGTCCAGGTCCGATATAAGCCACTTGGCCTGCTGTGGGAACAGCCGCAGAATCGCCCCTCCCACCGCATCAGCGACCACAATCGCGTGCAAGGCAGGAGCCATGCGATCTTCAACCCTGCCCAACGCTTCCCAGGCTGACTCCATGACCTCCTTGACCGCCGCGTCCTTGTCCACCTCGGCGACTTTGGCATACTCCACCACCGCCTGCCTGACCCGCTCGATCAGCGGCATCGCCGGGGAGCCCGTATTCTCGATAAACAGATGCCCCAGATGGTGGGTAGGAGCCTCCCCCAAAGCCCGCCAGTGCCGCTCTCTGGTCAGCCGCTCACGCTTCTGGGCGGGCAACACGCACGCCAGCAGTTCGTCGATCACCTTCGCCGCGATGTCGTTGCGCCACCGCTCGACCAGGCGCGTGCCGATAATAGCGGCATCCCAGTAGTGCGTGTTCATGAACTCATACATGGCCCAGGGCGGACGACCACGTTCGGCAGCCTCCTTGCGGATGAAAGCATCAAGCCATTCAAGCTCTTCGTCCAGGGCGATGGCGATGTCTTCCTTGCGGATGAACTCATCGCCGCCGCCGGGCACGAAAACATACCGAACATGGCCTGTGAGATACTCCGGCTCCCGGCGACCACGGGCACCGTTGAAATGCGGAAACCCCCCGCGGGCAAAAATCGTCACCCGATAGCCCAGGCTGTCCAACGCCCGGGCCAATGAGTTGACATACAGGTTTTGCCCGCCGGTGTCCGGAGCGCCCCCGAACGGGATATCAACACCCGCATAGCCGTGGTTAGTGATCAAAGCCACCGCCGGTCGATCAGACTGTTGATATGTCTCCTCTGCGTGAGACATTGCCATACCCACCTTTTTTGTATCTTTGGGACCCTGGACGAATTGTTTCGCCCAAAACCACCGCCACCGATGCCTTGTTCGTCTCCATCATGCTCGGTCGTCGGTGCAGTATACTCACTTGAGTTACCTTATCCACACAACGCGGCCTTCGGCCGCAACCAAATCAGTACCGCGACCGTAAGGGAGCGGCCCTACTTGGTCTGGCCGCTCCCTTACGGTCGCAGTACTGAGTGGGTGGCCCATCGCTTTAGCGGTGGGGGACACGAAGGTCTGGCTGCTCCCTTACGGTCGCGGTACTGAATGGTTTGGATGAAGAGTGCCGGTTGAGACTAATGCAGGCTGGGCTTGAGATTGAGTTCCAGCACAATCTCGTCGTGAATGGGGATGCCCGCATGGCCTATCTCGGGAATTTGCGGTTTGATCTTGCGGGCTTCATCCACCACCCCAACGTTCACTGCGGTCATCCGAAACCCCAAACGCTGATAGAAGCCGATACCAGACAGATTATCGTTCGAGGTGGTCAGCCAAATTTTGCGGGCGTTCTGGCGTCGGGCCTCCTCGATAGCCATGAGCATCATGGCTGAGCCGATCCCCTGGCCCTCCAGAACGCTGTTGAGAGTGAGAATCTGCAGGTCGTCGCCCTCGCGAACCCAGGTGAGCAGGCCTACGATTATACGATCACGCCATTCGATGAAACCGTCTTGCTCGTGAGGATAATAGGGTTTCCCCTGGCTCATCACCACCTTGCTGTACCAGTGCTTCTCGATGAACTCAGCCACAGCCTGGCGATCTTCGTCTTGAATTTGGCGTCTGGACATACTCATCGCAACTCCGCATTCCAACGAGTCGGAGATCGGGATACAAGAAACTATAGCAAAAACGCCCGGTTTGAGCTACATAACCCAAATAATTCACCGCAGTTCGGGAGTGACCGCTTACCCAGGGCTCGCTACGCTTCGCCCTGGGCTATATTCCGTCGCCTCCTCCGGAGGCTAAGAATACGAACAAGAACGAAAACATTGGGTTCACGGCGTCGCATGGCACGGCGGGTGGAACCCGCCCTACTTGCTGTGCTCTACCTGGGCTGGGGGGGGCGGTAGATCAGGCCTTGCCATAATACCACGTCTTGAATCGGATCGTACGATCCGCTGACCGGGTCGCCGTCGATGGTGGTCCCGTTGAGTTGGAGGCCGGTGCAGGTGAAGGTCCCGACCGTCTGCTCGCCGCTTACGGTGCAGATGAATTGCCCGCCGACGAAGCTGAGCGAAGCGTTGGCGGCAACAAACGCCCGGCCATCCACCGCGGCACAGGCGTCGAAACCGTCAGCCCAATCGGGAGTGTCGCTGGTGTCAGCCACATCACCGGTAGTGTCATCGGTGCCGCCTTCCGAACCGTCGACGGCCTCCCCACCGTCGCCGTCGGATGGTTCGCTGCCGTCGGAGGTGCCGTTGCCCGCACCACCGTCGCCGTCGGCGGGGGGGCTGGTATTGTCAGCCTGATCGCCGGAGGTCGGAGCATTTCCGCCCATTATCCGCGGACCCAAGGTGACTACGCCTTCCGCCCCACCGGTGCCGTCGGTCGCGGGTGCGCCGCAGCCAACCATCCCAAACACCACCACGCAAGCCGCCAGCCAACCGCCGAATGTAGGGTGGGTGTAGCCTCGCGGAGCGAGGCGAAACCCACCGCGCTGATTGGTGGGTTCCACCTCGCTCCGCGAGGCTCCACCCACCCTGCCACTACAACCAGTTCCGTGCATGATCGTATTCCTCACAACTTTTGCACTACTAACCCGCGGATAATCCGCCGCAGAACACGCGAAGACCGCATGACAACTGTGCGATGAACATTCCGCGCTAGGCCCGGCATTTATGCCGGGTTGAAAGGATGGAGTAATAATCCCCTTTCCCTTCCCCCGCCGCCGAAGGCGGCGGGGGAAGGGAAAGGGGGTGGGATGAGTCCTTGTTTACCCGGCATAAATGCCGGGCCTAGCGCGGAGTAGTGCGATCCTCTGTTCTGAAAACAGGCCATTCTCACTCGCAAAAATCATACGCAGACCGCGGTGCCCGGCGCAAGGCAAATGACCGAGTCCGAGCCCACCTCGTGATGCTCCGCACACTCCTTACCCGTCTTCGGGTCGGTCCGCACCAAGCGCCACTTATCACATGATTCGCCGAGAACATCTGTCACGTCAAGCTCGATCGTGCGACGCAGATGGTTCATCACGAAGCCGTCGCAGGCCAAACCAACCACGTGCTCCAGCGTGCCGGCAGCCAGATCGCTCCGACGGATGGAGTCGGCGGTTAGATGAGCCCAACCTCGCGGCAATTCGATCCGCACCAGGTCCGCACCCGCCTCGAGAGCCGACCGGTGAAACCGGCCCTGGAAAGCAGCCTCGTCAACCACGACCTCAGGGCTAAACTCCGCACAGCGCCAAGCCAAACCATCGGCGTCGTTGGCCGACCCACCGGGCACGGTGGTGTAAGCCAAAAAGCGGCAGGGGGCCATGGCGCCGGCCAGTACCGGCAAGGCTCGGGCACAACGCTCGAACAGGGGGCTCTGCCGGGCGAAGACGACGCGAAGACGATGGTCCACAGCGGCGGTGATGTCGATGACTACCCGAGTTTTGCCCGGCTGGAAGTCTGCGTATTCGCGTCGTGGGGGACCGGTGCAGGCGGTCAACCCGATCGCCCCATTCCAATTGCGATGCAGCGGCAGCCAGAACACCCGAAAACGCCCCATCAGCTCGTGGGTATAGGGGCATACGAAGGGGGCCGGCCTGACCAGCCGCTTGAGCCACAAAAACGTCCCATAAATCCCATCCTCGTCACCTGAGCACAATCCGCTACGGATCACCACCGCCGGGCGTTGAGGCATCAAGAGATTCGACGATTCGTAGTCAGGGCCTAAACGAACCACCACGCCCTCAACCGAATCCTCGGACCGGTCGATGCCCAGGCAGTCATAGGCTTCAAAACGCGCCTGTAGCTCCATCAACTCCTGGTGAAAGTCGTGTTCGCCGGCGGCTGGGCTGACGAACTGGCCCAGCCTGTGCTGTGATCCGCCGAGCATGTTCAGCAGCAGAACCGCCGTCGTGTGCGGTTCCCCAAGCGTCGTCGGGGACGGTTCGAGCGCGTCGAGGTCGCAGACGATCACCGCCCCATTGCCCGTTGTCTTGAACAGCCCGATCGGCTTGTCCATGGTCTTGTCGGCGTTGGTAACCGAGGTCAGGAAAACCTCGTACCGGTGACGTTTGCGGAAATCGTGGAAGTCGCGGGTGGTGCAAAACTGGCGTTGGGCAAAGCCGGTCGGGTCCTCTCCGACACCGGCAAATGGCAGAATGTCGTGCAATGCGAACCCGGCTGTGATGAAGCAGCCGTAAACCACCGTGGCGTGTATTGGGTCGTCCTGTTGCTCGACGGTTTTGATTTCCAATCGGGGCTTGGCAAGGCGGGCGAAGGCGTTGAGTGATATCACCACGATCCGGTTGCGGGCCAATTCCTCCAACTGCATCACGGAGCGCACGCCCGACGGCGGCGTGTCGCCCGGGATCAAGATCGCGTCTGCTCTCACCCGTTGAATGTTGGGCTGCTCGGCCGGCAGCACTCGAACGTTTGGGGCTGCAAAGTGGGCCTGCAAAACCTCGACCAGCGATGGGCAAGCGTCGATCGCACCGCACACCACCACCCGTCGCACAGCCCGCGGGGGTTGCTCTTCGGCGTAGGCCGGCGGGGGGACCGCCAGAATATGGGAACAGGCATCCACCTCCAAAATTGCCATCAACCGCACATCATGAACCCGCGCCCAGCCGGAAGCCTTCACCAGCCCAATGCGAATCTCCAGGCGTCGGGTGTTGGCTGGGGTCTTGAAGTATCCTCGCATGGTCAGGATTTTCGATGCCCGCTGCACCGGGGCGAATTGCAGAGCCTCGCCCGCGGGAGCATCCTCCCCGTAAGGCTGAACTGCCAGAATCAGGCCCCCACCAACATCCGACGGTATGCAATCGCACTCGATGTCCGCCTCGATACGATGATGTTCGCCGGCTTTGCACCGGAGAGTTTGAGCCCAGACAGCGTTTTGCTCAGCCTGCTCCGATTCGATGAGCATGACCCGGTCAGCTTGCCCGTTCGTTGAGGGCTCGTGTTTCCACCGGGCAGCCTCCCCATCGGCACACCAACTCCAAGACCGCGGCGACTTCTTCCCCACTGCAAATCGGGGGTTTTTCACGATGTTGAGTTCGTCCAAGGGATTCGCCTCCTCGTCATCCGTCAAGCCAAGTGGAGAAGTGTACTACAGACAAACGCTGAAATCGAGAGTTCGGGGATTTGAAGGTTTAAGAATCCAGTCTTCTGTAGGGTGGGTGGAGCTTCGCGGAGCGAGCCCCGGGGTAAGGCGGCAAGCTCAGGCAAGCCGTCGCGCTAGGCCCGGCATTTATGCCGGGTGA
>JAGLWJ010000555.1 GCA_023133475.1 Phycisphaerae bacterium
CCGAAGGCGGCGGGGCGGAACGGGGAGGTAAAGGCAACCACTCCAATACCCGGCATAAATGCCGGGCCTAGCGCAAAACTACCGCTACGAAACCCGCGCGATGCCGAAAAGGCGGGTAGAACCCGCCCTACAGTTGCCGGTCGAGGCGGCGGTAGTGGATGGCTTCGGATACGTGTTCGGCAGTGATTTCGGCGATTCCAGCCAGGTCGGCGATGGTGCGGCTGATACGCAACACCTTGTCGTGGGCGCGGGCGGACAGGCCTAACTCGGTCATCGCCTGCCGGAGAACCAACTCGCCGGCCTGGTCCAGCTTGCATAACTTGCGAATTTGTCTTGTCCCCATAACACCGTTGGTTATGCGCCCGTCCTGCCCGAATCGCTCGTGCTGACGTGCCCGCGCTGCCAACACCTGCTCACGCATGCTCGCCGAGGGGGTCCCCATCCGCTCGGAACGCAACTCACTGAACGCCACCGCGGGAACCTCGATGTGGATGTCAATGCGATCGATCAGAGGGCCGCTGATCCGGGCCAGGTATTTGTCAATTTGCAGCGGGCTGCACTTGCACGGTTTGCTCGGGTCGGTGAAGTATCCGCAGGGACAGGGGTTCATGGCTGCGATCAGCAGGAATGATGCGGGAAACCTCGTGGTGCTATGTGCTCGTGCGATGGTCACATCGCCGTCTTCGAGCGGTTGACGCAATGCCTCCAACGCGCTGCGCGAAAACTCGGGAAACTCATCCAGGAACAAAACGCCATGATGAGCCAGTGAAACCTCACCCGCCTGAGGGATGCTTCCACCACCGACCAACGCCGGGGTGCTGGCTGAATGGTGCGGCGACCGCACCGGCCTGGTGGCCAACAATGCCATCCCCGCCCGCAACTCGCCGGCCACCGAATGGATGCGGGTGGTCTCCAACGACTCTTCCAGGGTCAAAAACGGCAGGATAGTCGGCAACCGCTTGGCCAACATGGTCTTGCCCGACCCCGGAGGCCCGACCAGCAACACGTTATGACGACCCGCCGCCGCAATGATCATTGCCCGTTTGGCCGCTTCCTGCCCTCGGACATCGGCGAAATCACAATCGTACGCGGAAGCCGTTGCGAAAACCTCATCCAGGGCGATCTCCACCGGTTCGATGGGAAGCTGGCCTGCAAGGAACCCCAATGCCTGCGTCAAAGAACTTACCGGGATCACCTCCAGCCCGTCCACCACCCCCGCCTCCGGAGCGTTCTCTTCCGGGACGATGATCCCTTTGAAGCCTTCCTCCTTGGCGAGTAGCGCGGCGGACAGCACCCCCTTCACCAGCCGTATCCGCCCGTCAAGAGCCAGTTCGCCGATCACCAGATAACGCCCAAGCTGGTCCGATATAACCTCGCCGTTGGCAAAGACGATCCCCAACGCAATCGGCAGATCGAAGATTGGGCCTTCCTTGCGGATGTCCGCCGGAGCCAGATTGATCACCGTCTTATACCGTGGAAAACCGTACCCGGAGTTCTGAATCGCGCTGCGCACCCGCTCGATGCTCTCTTTAACCGCCGCATCGGGCAAGCCCACAACCGCCGTCCCGGAGAAACCGTGTGGGGAAACGTCCACCTCGACCTCGATGGGAACAGCTTCGATACCGCAAAAAGCTACGCTATGCAATCGGGCGATCATCGCAGCGGCATTGTAACGCCCACAGCCGCCACCCGCCAGCCGCTCGTGGGGCAGGTTTCACCCGCCGGATAATAAGTCCAAAGTCCCTGGTCCA
>JAGLWJ010000556.1 GCA_023133475.1 Phycisphaerae bacterium
ATCCGCTGCCTTGTGCAATTCTTGCCCGGCATGCGTTGATGGGGGTCACCTGCCATGTGATCGACAGCGAAGCGGTGGACGCCGGCCCGATCGTGGCTCAGGTGCGCCTTCCCATCAACTATGCCAAGGACTACCGCTACAACGACCGACGGCTTCGGAGCACGCTCCCAGGCCTGACCGAAAGTGTCCTAAAGGAGTATTTGCAAACCGGCGAAGTGACCCGGTCCACGTGGAAAGCTGCCCCGGAGAGCTATTTTCCGGCGCTATCTGCTCACGATCTGGAGCGGGTCTGCTCCGCGAGGCGGTTGATGGATTTGTTCGAGGGAGCTAAGCCCGCATGAGGATCGCAATCAGCCAACCGCGTTATCTGCCGGCTCTCAATTATTTGCAGAGGGTCGTCATCGCCGATAGGTTTGTCTTGTTAGACGACGTTCAGCATCAGCGCCGGGCATTTGAACATAGGAACCGGGTGCGCGACTCGAGCAAGGCTCACTGGTTGGCGATACCAATCGACCGGTCAGCCACCTCCAGGCCTATGATCGCCGAGATGAGGGCCGCCGATTCAAACTGGGTCGATGAGCACATAAAGCGCCTTCGCGCATATTATGGGACAGCTGCACATTTCGACAACGGGGTTCTGGATTACTTGTATGACGGGATGGCATCGCAGCGGTGTTTTGTTGATATCGCCGAAGAGCAACTGTTGCGTGTGCTGACGCTTTTGGGGTTTCCTGGTGCGGGAAAGCTGTTGCGCAGCTCGGAGTTGGGTTTGGGTCAATCCGGTTCTCAGCTTCTGGCAGCCTTGACTCGGGCTGTTGGCGGGGATGTTTACATATCCGGGCCTAACGGTAGAAACTACATTGACATGAAGCATTTTGCGGGTATCGAGGTCGTTTACCATGATTACGACTTTCCGCATTATCACCAACAGGGTGACGGGTTTATCCCCTGGTTGGGGTGGCTTGATTGCCTTTTTAACGAGGGTATTGATAAGGTGCGCGAGTTCGTCGCGGGCAACGTGAGCCTAAGCATGGGTGGGGGACTGACTCGAATCAATCAGTACTGCGACCGTAAGGGAGCGGCTGGAGTAGGGCAGGTTGAAAACCTGCCGCAACAGGCGGTGGGTGTCCCATGTGTCAAACATTCGTGTCCCCCACCGCTAAAGCGATGGGCCACCCCACAATCAGAGCCGCTCCCTTACGGTCGCGGTACTGATCGGATTCCCGTGGTTAGTAATACAGAAGTGAAAAGATGAACGATTCCAAGAGGCGTACAATGCTCATCATCGCCGCCCATCCTGACGACGAAGTTCTGGGCTGTGGTGGAACCTGTGCTCGGCTGGCTCGGGAAGGGCACGACGTTTACATCGCCATTCTGGGCGAGGGGGCAACATCCCGGTACAACCGGCGGGAAGAGGCTGACCCGTCACTGGTGGCGGGCTTGCACGCCCGCAGCCGAGAGGCGGCACACATACTGGGAGCCAAGGAAGTCTTCCTGCACGATCTGCCCGACAATCGCTTCGATACCGTGCCGTTGCTGGATGTGGTCAAGATCGTCGAGGCTTTGGTCGGGCGGCTGAGGCCGGAGGTTGTCTATACGCATCACGGTGGTGATCTGAACGTGGACCACGCCGTGGTGCACCGGGCGGTTCTGACCGCCACACGCCCCATCCCCAGCCAGACGGTTCGAGAGCTTTATACTTTCGAGGTGCCGTCGTCGACGGAATGGGCTTTTCAGCAGTTTAAGCCGGTGTTTCGCCCGAACGTCTTCGTGGACGTCAGCCACACTTTGGAGACCAAGCTTCAGGCCATGCGAACATACGAGACGGAAGCCCGCGACTTCCCCCACCCACGGTCCGCCGAGGCATTGCGGGCGTTGGCCCGTCGCTGGGGCAGTGCGGTGGGATGTGAGGCTGTCGAGGCGTTTGAGTTAGTCCGGGCCCTTGAATAATTCCGCCTGACATACGAAGATGCCCCACTAACGGGGAAACGTTGGGGTCGAATCAAGCGGTTTCTGTAGTGGTTTACGATTCGACCGGGAAACGAAGCAAAGTCTGTGAAGACAGTATGAGCAAGACGCCTGTGCAGTTGGATTCGCTCGCCGTTATCCCAGCCAAAGGGTACAGCGAGCGTATTCCGCGTAAGAACATGGCTCTTTTGGCCGGCAAGCCGCTGGTGCAGTACACCATCGAGGCGGCGTTGGAGTCTCGAGCTTTCGATCGAATAATGGTCTCGACCGAGGACCCGCAGATAGGTGCGTTTGCCCAGAAGCTCGGAGCCGAGGTGCCCTTTCTGCGGGACGCGCGTCTGGCAGCCGATGGAGTCAACATGACACCGGTGTTGATGGACGCTGCCCGCTGGTATCAGAAGCATCGTCGTCTGACGTTTGACAAGTTGTGTATGCTGCCGCCCAGCTCGCCGTTGCGGACGGCTGTGGACATCGTGGCGGCCAAGCGAATTCTCACCACGCATCCCGAAGCCGACTCGGTCATCTCAGTCACCCGTTGCGACTATCCCCCGGGATGGGCGATGCAGATTGAGCAGGACGGCACTATCAAGCCGAGTTGGCCTGAGCACTTCGCCAAAAGCCGTGAAGAACTGCCCGATTGGCACATTGGAAACGGTGCGGTTTTCTGGGCACGGATGTCGTCGTTCATGCGTGGCGGGGGGCACGATTCCGGCGTGCAATTACCTTACATCATGCCTGCCGATCGCGGTTTGGACGTGGATTACCCGGAAGAACTGGCTTACGCGGAATTCTTGCTTCAGCGCCGGCAGTCAGGGGCAAGGGAATTCTAGCCAACAAGGCGGGTGGAACCCGCCCTAATAAATCTCTCGCCACGGTCTGTCTTTTGGGGAATCATCGATGGCCAAGGAGAAGTGGTATCAAGCAGGTCTGGCATTTGAATGCACCCAATGCGGAGCCTGCTGCACCGGGCCGCCCGGCTATGTCTGGGTGACCAGGAAGAACATCAAAACCATCGCTCGGTTTCTCGGGCGGGCCGACGACTGGCTGCCCGAGTCGCACCTTGTCCGTGTGCGTTTTCGCTACAGCCTGACCGAACGCCCCAACGGCGATTGCATTTTCCTGAAGCACGACGGCGACGAGGTCAAGTGTTCCATCTATTCTGTCAGGCCGTTGCAGTGTCGCACCTGGCCTTTTTGGAACTCGAACCTCACCTCGGCGGCTGCCTGGAACCATGCCAATAGAATCTGCCCGGGTATCAACCGGGGAGTGTTGCACGACTTCGCCACCATCGAGGAAATGCGCACCAGGAAGCCCGAATGACCCACCACGCCAATCTGCCCCATGCCCGCATCCGGGAATTGGCTGGCGATCCGCGTTTCCTGTCAGCCGTGCACGATTTTTACGAGCGGCTGGAGAGGCAAATCGCTGCCCATCATCCGGTCTGCCGTACGTGTAGCCGCTGCTGCCGCTTCGGGGAGTTCGGGCACAAGCTGTTCGTCACGCCGGTGGAGTTGGCCTTTTTTTTGGGCACGGTCGGAGAAAAACCGGAGGTGGTTAGCTTGGCAGAGGTGTGCCCGTACCAGGTGGGCAACCTCTGCCGGGCTCATGAGTCTCGCCCGCTGGGTTGTCGGGTGTTCTTCTGCGAATCATCCGGGGCGGGGTGGCAGGAGGGCCTCACCGAATCTGCCTTGGTTGAGCTGCGAGATATGCACGAACATTTCTGTGTCCCCTACGCATACGCGGAATGGTTGGAGACTCTGCGGATTATGAGGGATGAGGGATGAAAGACGTAGGGCGGGT
>JAGLWJ010000557.1 GCA_023133475.1 Phycisphaerae bacterium
AAACTCAGCCATGTCCAAATCCAGTGTCAAAGCATTGTCGCCGACCTCGTAAAATAACCGGTGCAAGTCGTCCAATTGCTCCACGCTGGAATGCTCCGCGTTGCGGATCGAAACACCAAACGCACCCCGCCCGGACCGGCTCGCCAGAGACCGGCAAGCCCGGGCTACGTAAGCGAAGTTCGTCGAATCACGCACCCCTGCGGTGATGCTGATGTGCCCGGCATTTATCCACCGGGCGGCTTGCATCTGCACGCGGATGTCGTGCATCTGTTTCTCGAATGTCTCGTCGTCCAGACAATCCAGGACGGCGGCATCGAGCCCGATGGGCTCCACCTCCTCACTTCGCAGACGCTCGACAATGCCCTCGAAGCCCGTTTCGGCAGCAGACCGGGGGGACGACGGCGAGGTTTTTCCCACCGCTTCGGCACGTGCAACCTGCTCCCAGGACAACTGCACCTGTGTCAACCCCGCGTCTTTCGTGAATCGCAACAAATCGTCCAGCAGCGTCAGCCGATCTCTCGCGTAGGCAGCCACCGTTAACAATTCACTTACTCCTTAATATGACAGTGCTAGTCCCGTTTTCGGCGAGACAGTTTCGCGTTTCGACGGGGCGCGCTAGGCCCGGCATTTCCAATACCCGGCATAAATGCCGGGCCTAGCGCTGTCATATTAAACAGGGTTGTTGATTTAATGGTTGAGACCATGGATTCAGCCAATAAAAACGCAGCTTATCGGTTACCGTGCAGGCTGGAAGCCTGCACTACAGATTTTTTCGACAGCCCCTTATCCGGTGGAAGATAGAGCACCATCGGCTTATTGGCCCAACTGATCGGCGAGTATGGTGGGCCTCCCGTCGCCCCTGCCGGCGGCAGCACACCGCCGGCGCACTCCAATGCCGCAATCTTGTCGGAGGGAACCACCAGCACGCCACGCGGGTCAGCCAGGTACGCATCCAATGACGGATACAATAGCAGCCTGATCTCGGCAAAATTCATCGGCGGCAGACAGTAGGGGGCTGGGTCTGCCAATACGCATATCACCTGACGCCCATCCTCAGCCTCGGGCATACCCTGAGACTCCAGCACTCCGCGGAACTGCCGGCGCGTGTTCTCCAGGCCGGCGTCCTGGCGAAAAGTGTGCAGATAGCCCCACCCCCAGTGCCCCGTCAACAAGACGACTAATATGGCAGGTGCGATCATTGCGGCAGGCCTGCGACCCCGCCAGGCGAGGGAGGCCAAGACGCAGGCGGTAGCGATAGCCAACGCGGTATTGGTGAACACCCCAAATCGGCCGTACTCTGCCGGTTTGCCCGCCCCCAGCAAGACAAACTGCACGAAAACCAACGCCGCCGGCACTACCAGCGGCAGCATGTCCCGGCGGCGACGATGAATCCCCAATACCAATCCAGCCGCACCCAGCACCACGATCGGCAACGTCGCACCTTCCACGGTCAACTCGCAGACCCGGGCGAACCCGTCGCCCACTCGGCGGATTTCGTACATGGCGGTCGAGTTGCTCAGGTTGCTGCGGAGCACTTCACGGTTACACACCGCGTTGATCGGCACATAGGGATTGGTCACCAGATAGACGAGCAACCCGACGGCTGACCCGCCCGCGACACGCTTCCAGAATGTTTTGGACTTCATGCAGCCTATAACACCGCCGGAAAGGGACACCCCGCGAAGCAGTTCAGCCAGCGGGACCAGCACAAAGATCGGCAGTGCCGACAACACCATGCCAAACGCTGCCCCGCAGCAGACGCACATTCCCACCCAGTGACGGTTTCGGCTGCCGTCGGCGTAGCGCATGGCCCACCAGACTGCCGCCAGCATCAACACTGCACCCGGCAGATGTGGTTTGGCTTCGTGCGACATGCACACCACCACCGGCATCAGGGTGAAGAGTAAACCCGCCAACACCCCTGCTCTGGCTCCGCCCAGGCGCGATCCGATCGCATATACCAGCACGACGCCCACCGCGCCCCACATCGCCACATACACCCGTGCCGCGATGTAGAACTTGCCGAACTCGTCGGGGTGGTCGAGGTAGTAGACCAGGTCCGAGGTGACCTCGATGAGCCCCATCGCACCGCCCAGCCTGATAACTGCCCCTACCGGGTAGACAAACAGCCCGCCGTACTGGTAGAGCTTGGGGTCGAAATGCAGCTCCCCGGGACGCATGCCCGCCAAGGCCATCATCGTGATCATCTCGTCGGGCTGATGCGTATAGAGACGGTAACGACGATAGATAGCCGCAACATCCGCTTCGGAGGCGGTCAGGCTCACGGGTTTTGAACCGGTGAACTGCACCGGATCGACGTCCACATCTGCTCCGGATGGGAGGCACAAGCGTTCTGCGGCGCCGGTCAGTCGAGCAATTCTTTCGCCCTCCCACACTGGGCCGTCGCCGAAGAGCAAATTGTCGACCCGCGAGGTAGGCAGTCCCCAGGTCATCCCCATCACCGCCATGGCGATGTAAACCACCAGAAGACAGACGACAGGGATAATTCGGACCCATTTCACAAGTCCAATTATCCCCACCAAGCGAGCTTTGTCACCTGCAGAAGGCAAGAGGCATGAAAAACAAACCCACCTCGACGAGTACAATGGGCACTCTAGGGCGTGATTAAGCTGGATGGTGGGGCAAACACACACCCGTTGATGCTGGGGATCGCCTGTAAGATAGGAAAAGTCTACCGTCTAAAAGGGCTTGCTGTTAATTTATCGGAACTATAGTATACCTTAATCTTGTCCGCAAGCATACGGCCCTCTTGTGGTCAATGGGTCCCTGGTTACCCGCGAACTTTTGAAGGTGGGGATTGATAATGCAGGCTTCAACAACTACGCCTAAACGTGACACGCGAACTCGCGTGTTGATCGTCGATGATCATCAGCTTTGTAGAGAAGGGCTACGCGCTCAGCTCGAGTCGGAAATCAACTTTGTGGTGGTGGGCGAAGCCGCCGACGCCGAGGAAGGGTTCTCCCAGGCTCTGCAACACAAGCCGGATGTGGTCTTGATGGACATAGATATGCCGGGGGTAAGCTGCTTCGATGTCATACGCCGTATCCGCGAGCAGTTGCCCGGTATCAAGGTGATCATCGTCAGCGGCTACAAAAATGATGAACAGATCAGCCAGGCGATTGGCGCCTCTACCGAAGGGTATGCGGTCAAGGACAAAGGCTTTGAAGAAGTGCGCAACGCCATCAAAGACGTGATGGCCGGCAAAATCCACTACGACCCGGAAGTCCTGGACCGCATCGACGCTAAAGATGGGCAGCTTCGACTCGGCGAGCGGCCCCAAACCCGCCTGAGCATGTTGACACCACGCGAACTCGAGTTGTTCGTGCTATTGGGGCAGGGCTACAGCCTCAAGCGAGCCGCTTTAGCCATGCATATCCACTACAAAACGGCGGACAAGCACAAAGTTCACCTTATGCAAAAGCTCGGCATTCACGACCGGGGCGAATTGATCCACAAGGCCATCCGCGAAGGGATCGTTCAGCCCTGAAACAGGTTTTATCGTGCCGCCTTCAGCTTGGCTGACTGACGTGCGATCTCGCGCCGGCGAGCCTGCATCTCTTCGAGCGTGGAGCCTTGCCCTGCCCGGGCTTCGGAGAGAGCGGACTGGGCCTGCCGGACATCGATCTCCTCAGCCCGCAAAGCCTGCTCGGTAAGAATCGTGACCCGATTCTTGAGCACCTGAGCAAATCCGCCGTCGATGAAGATCCGCTGGTTGCTTGAAACCGCCTCGACACGCAACACACCCGTGCCCAGCTTGCACAACAACGGCGCTCGATTGCATAGGATACCCACCTCACCGTCATGGGCTGGGAATGCCACAAAAGTCGCCTCGGTATCGAGCACCTGCCGTTCCGGAGTGATCACCGTGCACTGAAATGAAACACTTATTGCCACTTTGACTTACCTAATTAGCTAGCTATCAGCCATCAGCCGCCAGTTTTTCGGGGGTGGCCCATGGCTTTAGCCGTGGGGGACACGAATCGCGTCAGGCATTCGCGTCCCCCACCGCTAAAGCGGTGGGCCACCCACTGGATTCCACTTCCGTGTGACATCATTACTGCCTTATTGGGGAATCGTTCCACTAATTACCCTATAGCCATCAGCTACCAGCCGCCAGTTTTTCGGCTTTGGCTGCCGCGTCCTCGATGCTGCCCACGTACATGAACGCCTGCTCGGGGAGGTGGTCCCATTTGCCCTCGCAAAGCTCCTCGAAACTGCGGATGGTGTCCTCACGGGGCGTATGACAGCCGGGAATGCCGGTGAACTGCTCAGCCACAAAAAACGCCTGCGACAGGAACCGCTCGATCTTGCGGGCCCGGGCAACCACCAACTTGTCATCTTCGCCAAGCTCATCCACCCCCAAAATGGCGATGATGTCCTGCAAGTCCCTGTACCGCTGCAAAATCTGCTGCACCTGCCGGGCTACGCTATAGTGCCGCTCGCCGATGTAGTTGGGGTCGATGATGCGGCTTGAGGAGGCCAACGGATCGACCGCCGGGTAAATGCCCTTCTCCGAAATGCCCCGCTCGAGGTTGACGGTGCTGTCCAAGTGGGTAAACGCGGTGGCGGGGGCTGGATCGGTGTAGTCGTCCGCCGGCACGTAGATGGCTTGGATACTGGTAACCGCCCCCTTCCGCGTGCTGGTGATACGCTCTTGCAATTCGCCCATCTCGGTGCCCAACGTCGGCTGATAGCCAACCGCCGACGGCATACGACCCAACAGCGCGGACACCTCCGAACCAGCCTGCGAAAACCGAAATATGTTGTCGATGAACAACAAAGTGTCAGCCCCGGTCTGATCGCGGAAATACTCAGCCATGGTCAAGGCTGACAACGCCACGCGAAGCCGGGCACCAGGCGGTTCGTTCATTTGGCCGAAGACCATTACCGTCTGGTCGATCACGCTCTTGCCGGTGTCGCCGATCTTGGCTTCCTGCATCTCCAGCCACAGGTCGTTGCCCTCACGGGTTCGCTCGCCCACCCCGGCGAAGCAGGAGTACCCGCTGTGGAACCGGGCCAAACGGGCGATCAACTCCTGAATGATCACCGTCTTGCCTACACCAGCCCCACCAAACAAACCAGCCTTGCCACCGCGAACCAGCGGGCACAACAAGTCGATAACCTTGATCCCGGTATCGAACATCTCAGTCTTGGGCTCGATCTGGTCGAAGGAGGGCGGCGGGTGGTGGATCGGGCGCCGTTCTTTGGTATGCACCGGCCCTCGGCCGTCGATCACCTCGCCGATGAGGTTGAACACGCGACCGAGCGTCTCTTCACCAACCGGCACGGTCACCGGCGAACCGGTATCAGTGATCGGCGATCCGCGTACCAGCCCGTCCGTACCACCCAGTGCCACCGCCCGAACCTTCCCGCCTCCGAGGTGGGCAGCCACTTCGCACCACAGCGTAGCCTTCTCGCTACGGCCCAGCACCTTCCGTTCGATCACGACGTTCAATGCGTTGTAAATGGCGGGCAGTGCGTCCTCGGCGAACTCGGCATCGAGCGTCGAACCGATGACCTGGATGACGCTGCCTACGTTCTTGCCGTTACCCTCTGACATTTCGTTCAACTCCGGTTAGCCTTCAAAGTCCAAAGTCCAAGGTCCAAGGTCCAAGGTTCAATGGGTGGCCCAGGGCTTTAGCCCTGGGG
>JAGLWJ010000558.1 GCA_023133475.1 Phycisphaerae bacterium
ATGGGCCACCCAACTGTAGGGCGGGTTCCACCCGCCGTTCCAGTCTACTTCAATGCCTCCGCACCACCGACGATGTCCAGCAACTCCAGGGTGATCCGGGTCTGACGGGCCCGGTTGTATTGTCGGGTCAGCAGTTTAATCATGTCGCTTGCGGCGTCGGTGGCGGCTTTCATCGCCACCATCCGTGCCACCTGCTCGCTCACCGCGGCGTCGGTGAAACACTGGAACAAACGCACCTTCACCGACGCTGGCAACAACTCTCCCATGAGCACTGCCGGCTCAGGCGAAAAATCGTACTGGATGCCCTCCTCCTCCGGCTCCGGGACTGCCGCCTTCTCCGCTCCCGTCTCCGGTGCCAGCGGAAGAAGCTGCATCACCTCCGGGCGCTGACGCCCGGTGGAGATGAATCTCATGTAGGCCACATGAACCGCATCCACCTCCTGCCGCTCGTACTGCCCGATGAAACCCCGGGCGATTTTATCCACTTCCTCAAAGCGGAGGTGTTCTTCCATGCCGGGGCGACTCGATACCATCGGCACGCCAAGGAACTTGAGGTACGACGTGCCTTTCTTGCCGTCCATGTGCACATCAACGGTCTCGCCCGCCTCGCGGCGCTGGTCGATATGGCGCATCGCAGCCCGTATGACATTCGAGTTGTATCCGCCGCAAAGCCCCCGGTTCGAGGTCAACACCAGAAGGGCGGATTTACCAGCCCCTTCGTTGACCCGCAGCAGCGGGTGCTCAATCTCACCGGCGTGCTTGCTGAGCTTAGCGACCAGTTCGGTGATCTTTTCGGTGTAGGGCCTGGTGGCGGTGGCTCGTTTGAACGCTGCCTGAAACCGCGCGGTGGCGATCAACTGCATCGTCCGCGTGATCTTGTGAATGTTGCGCACCGACTTGCGCCGTTTGACCAGAACTCTAGCGTTGGCCATTTCACTCTCCGGCGGCTGCTAACACCGCCCCCGTAGTGGCCTGCGTCCCCACAGGCCGGCTTGTGTTTTACGCCCTGCCGTTCGTTCCGCGTCCCCGCGACACTATAGCCCGTCGTAGCCTTCAGTCGCAACCCCAAAGCGGTCATGCTGGGATTGGCCGCTCCCTTACGGTCGCGGTACTGATCGGTTTTCATCGGCTGGCGGGCACGCCAGCCGCCACCTGCTCATCGTTGCCTTGTTGCCTCTTGCCTCTTGCCTCTTGCCTCTTGCCTCTTGCCTCTTGCCTCTTGCCTCTTGCCTCTTGCCTCTTGCCTCTATTCTTGCATAAACCGGGCTTTGAAATTCTCGAAAATCTTCTTGAGCTTATCACTCAACTCGTCTGAGAGGACACCCTTCTCCTTTAGTTCTTCCCGCACCTCGGGGAATTCTTCCTGAATATGCGTAAGCAGCTTTCGCTCGAACTCGGCGATGCGATGACGCGGGACGTTGTCCAGAACACCGCTGGTCCCGGCGAAAATGCTTATTATCTGGTCAGCCACGTCATACGGCATATACTGCCCCTGCTTGAGCAACTCGACCATCGCCTGCCCGCGGTCGAGCTGACGCTGCGTTGCGACGTCCAACTCGGTGCCCAACTGGGCGAAGGCCTCCAACTCGCGGAAGGCCGCCAAGTCCAAACGCAACGTGCCCGCCACCTTCTTCATCGCCTTGACCTGTGCGTTTCCACCCACCCGCGATACGCTGATGCCAACGTTGACGGCTGGGCGCACACCGGCAAAGAACAAATCCGGCTCCAGGTAAATCTGCCCGTCGGTAATCGAGATCACGTTGGTCGGGATGTAAGCCGCCACTTCACCCTCGAGCGTCTCGATCACCGGCAACGCCGTCAGGCTTCCACCGGATGTGGGGTCCACCCGGACCTCGTGTTGGTCTGCACCAAGCGTCTTTATGTCTTGCTCCACTTCGTGGAGACCCGGCACGCCGATGTAAATCTTGCCGTTGACCCCCTCGCTGGTGTCGGCTGGTGCACCCTTCTTCACGATGAAGCGGCGCTCCGCCACCTTGCAGGCCCGCTCGAGCAGACGGCTGTGCAGATAGAACACGTCGCCCGGATA
>JAGLWJ010000559.1 GCA_023133475.1 Phycisphaerae bacterium
ATTTCCTTACGATGACGGTCTGGTCCCGCGCGACATCAAAGCTCTGCTGGTGGCCAACGCCATCCCGGTTCACGATTATGGGACGAACCCGGTGAACGGCTATGCCAACCCGGACACCGGCTACGGCTTGGTCGATGCTTACCACACCCTGCTCGATGTTTCATTGGAGAAGCGAATGCTCCTTTGGGGCCATGGCGGTGTGGTGGAAACGACGGCCAACAGCCAGGAATGGAACTTCTACCTGACCAGCACAGTCCAGCGTCTGGTGGTGGTGATGTGCTATGAGGATGACGAAGGCGAGGAAAACGATGGGGATGCGTTGAAAGACGATCTCGATTTGACGCTGGCGGCTCCGGATGGGACGGAGTTCAACTTCACGCTTCCTGCGGGGGTGACCGCCGAGAGCCCGCTGGAGAAGATCGTGGTGAATAGCCCGTCGGTCTTTGGGACGGGCGAGTGGACCGCGACCATCACGGGTGCGGAGTGGAACGAATTGCTGAACCCCTCCGAGTTTCAGCGATACACGATCATTGCCACAGCCTACTACATCGATCCATATTCGCCCTCGATCTCCCTGGCGACACCGGCGACGATCGACGTTGAGCCCGAAGAGGTGTTTTCGGTAGGCGCCACGATCACCAATCTCAACGGCCTGACCGCCGCAGGCATCACGGCGGAGCTAACCGGAGACGAGGCGTTCGGCGGGGACATCGGCGTCACCAAGTTCGTTGGCAACATCGTCGGTTGCGGTAGCAGCAAGCAAGTCGAGTTCACCGGCATCGTAGCGCCCGAAGAGGGTGGCTCTTATGACCTCGTGCTGACAGCGTCAGGTGTCAACCGCGGCCTGGCGGACGTTATCCAGCAGATTCAGGTTCGTGTCGCTGGTGGTGCTCCTCTGGGCTCGTGCCCCAAGGTGATTGCCACGTGGCCTGCACATGGTGGACCGATGGTGGCACGCGATATTGATGTCCACATTCGTTTCAGCGAGCCAATGGACTCATCGTCGCTCAATGAATCGACGATCCAGGTGGTGGGAAGCGGTAGCGATTGGCACGACGGCATCTTCAGTTATGACGAAGGCACCTACACCCTTACATTCCTCCCGTATGTCGATTTTGCACTCGGCGAGACCGTCTCCGTGACAGTGTCTCGGGATGTTTTGTCTGACCGCGGAGTGCCAATGGCTTCGGACTACCAGTTCACCTTCGAGACCATCACAACAACGCCAACGCCGATCAGTGTGAGCGGGACGCTCTCGGAGGATACGACGTGGACCTCCGGGAACGTGTACCTCGTTACATCCGACCTGACCGTCCCTACGGGCGTGACGCTGACGATTGAGCCGGGTGTGGTGGTGAAGTTCAACGCGGTAGATGCGGCGAGCAGCCAGCACCGCTACCGACACGATTTAATCGTGGCAGGGACGTTGGACCTACAAGGCACGTCCGGTCAGAAGGTGGTGTTCACCAGTAGCCGGGATGATGAATACGGGGGGGACTCCAACGGCGATGGGGCCACTAGCGGTCCGGGAACAGGCAACTGGGGCGCGATCAAATACACCAACCCGGACAACGTACTGCACGACGCGATTATCCGCTACGGCGGAATAGGGCACACCTACCATTACCTCGGCTACCAGGATTACGACACGCAGATGGTGTGGGTGGCAGGTTCGGGCAGTGCGACGCTGGAGATCCGCGGCTGCGTGATTGAGAACGCTTACGACAAGGCGATCTACGCCGAGTCGGCGCACACACCGTGGGTGCATGACAACACGATCAGCGGCAGTCCGCAGGCAATAGTGGGGACCGCAGCCACGGTAGAAGACAACGACATCAGTGATGCCGGCAGCTACGCGATCAACCTCTCCGGTATTTCCACCGTGGAGGGGAACACGATCAGCGGTGGCGGGACAGGAATTCGGGTATCTGGTGGAAGTATCCAAGATAACACCATCACCGGCGGTTCGGGTATGGGCATTTACCTGACAGGTTCGGGCGCTGCGACGATCAGCGATAACACCATCACCGGCGATTCGGGTTGGGGCATTTACCTGACAGGCTCGGGCGCTCCGACGATCAGCGGCAATGTGGTGACCAACAAGGATTATCCGATTTACCAGGGTCCCGGCGACCCGATCTACAGCGGGAACGTCTTCAGCGACAATACCCACATGATGATTGGCGTAGGTGGCACACTTAGCCAGGATGTGACCTGGGATGACGTGCAAGGGCTGGGGCATCTGTACCTGGTGACTTCAGATGTGACCATCCCCGCAGGGCTGACGTTGACGATAGATGCGGGTGTGGTGGTGAAGTTCCAGGCGGTGGACGCGGCGAGCGGCCAGCACCGCTACCGACACGATTTAATCGTGGCAGGGACGTTGGACCTACAGAGCACGCCCGGGCAGGAGGTGGTGTTCACCAGCAGTCGAGATGACGAGTACGGCGGAGATTCCAATGCCGATGGTGCCGCCAGCGCACCAAGTGTGGGCAACTGGGGGGCGATCAAATACACCAACCCGGACAACGTACTGCACGATGCGATTATCCGCTACGGCGGAATAGGGCGCACCTACCATTACCTCGGCCACCAGGATTACGACACGCAGATGGTGTGGGTGGCAGGCTCGGGTAGTGCGATGCTGGAGATCCGCGGCTGCGTAATTGAGAACGTTTACGACAAGGCGATCTACGCCGAGTCGGCGTTAACACCGTGGGTGCATGACAACACCATCAGCGGCAGTCCGCAAGGTGTGGTGGGGACCGTAGCCACAGTGGAAGACAACAGTATCAATGAGGCCAGTAGTTACGCGATCAATCTCTCCAGTAGCTCGACTGTGGAAGGGAATGTGATCAGCGGCGGTGGAACCGGGATTCGTGTATTCGGCGGAAGCATCCAAGATAACACGATCAGCGGTGGTTCGGGTTGGGGCATTTATCTGACCGGTTCGGTGGCTGCGACCATTAGCGGCAACACGGTAACCGGCAAGGATTATCCGATTTACCAGGGTCCCGGCGACCCGGTCTACAGCGGCAACGTGTATAGCGACAATGCCAACACGGTGATTGGCGTGGGCGGCACGATTAGCCAGGACGTGCTTTGGGATGACGTAGAGGGGCTGGGGTATCCGTACCTGGTGATGTCGGACGTGACCGTCTCCGCAGGGCAAACGTTGACCATTGATCCTGGGGTCATTGTAAAGTTCCAGGCGGTGGACGCGGCGAGCGGCCAGAACCGCTACCGACATGATTTAATCGTGGCGGGAACGTTGGACCTACAGAGCACACCCGGGCAGGAGGTGGTGTTCACCAGTAGCCGGGATGATGAGTATGGGGGAGATTCCAATGGCGATGGTGCCGCCAGCGCACCCAGTGCGGGCAACTGGGGTGCGATCAAGTACACCAACCCGGACAACGTACTGCACGATGCGATTATCCGCTACGGCGGAATAGGGCACACCTACCATTACCTTGGCTACCAGGTTTACGACACGCAGATGGTGTGGGTAGCAGGCTCGGGTAGTGCGACGCTGGAGATCCGCGGCTGCGTAATTGAGAACGTTTACGACAAGGCGATCTACGCCGAGTCGGCGCACACACCGTGGGTGCATGACAACACGATCAGCGGCAGTCCACAGGGCGTGGTGGGGACCGTAGCCACGGTACAAAATAACGACATCAGTGGGGCCGGCAGCTACGCGATCAATCTCTCCGGCGTCTCCACCGTGGAGGGGAACACGATCACTGGAGGCGGAACCGGCATCCGGGTGTCGGGCGGCAGTATCCAGGATAACACCATCGGCGGTGGTTCGGGTTGGGGCATTTACCTCACCGGTACCGGTGGTGCGACGATTAGCGGTAACACGGTGACCGGCAAGGATTATCCGATTTACCAGGGTCCCGGCGACCCGGTCTACAGCGGCAATCTGTATAGCGACAATGCCAACACGGTGATTGGCGTGGGCGGCACGATTGGCCAGGACGTGCTTTGGGATGACGTAGAGGGGCTGGGGTATCCGTACCTGGTGATGTCGGACGTGACCGTCTCCGCAGGGCAAACGTTGACCATTGATCCTGGGGTCATTGTGAAGTTTCAGGCGGTGGACGCGGCGAGCGGCCAGAACCGCTACCGACACGATTTAATCGTGGCAGGGACGTTGGACCTACAGAGCACGCCCGGGCAGGAGGTGGTGTTCACCAGTAGCCGGGATGATGAGTATGGGGGAGATTCCAATGGCGATGGTGCCGTCAGCGCACCAAGTGCGGGCAACTGGGGGGCGATCAAATACACCAACCCGGACAACGTACTGCACGACGCGATTATCCGCTACGGCGGAATAGGGTACACCTACCATTACCTTGGGTACCAGGTTTACGACCCGCAGATGGTGTGGGTGGCAGGCTCGGGTAGTGCGACGCTGGAGATCCGCGACTGCGCAATTGAGAACGTTTACGACAAGGCCATCTACGCCGAGTCGGCGCACACACCGTGGGTGCATGACAACACGATCAGCGGCAGTCCGCAGGGTGTGGTGGGAACCGTAGCCACGGTGCAAAATAACGACGTCAGTGGTGCCGGCAGCTACGCGATCAATCTCTCCGGCGTTTCCACCGTGGAAGGGAACACGATCAGCGGTGGCGGGACGGGGATTCGTGTAGATGGTGGAAGTATCCAAGATAACATCATCACCGGCGGTTCGAACACGGGCATTTATGTGACAGGTTCGGGGGCTGCGACGATTAGCGATAACACCATCACCGGTGGTTCGGGTTGGGGCATTTACCTGACGGGTTCGGGTGCTCCCGCAATCAGCAGCAACGCGGTGACCAACAAGGATTATCCGATTTACCAGGGGTCCGGCAATCCGGTCTACAGCGGCAACGTCTTCAGCAACAATACCCACATGGTGATTGGCGCAGGTGGCACGCTTAGCCGGGATGTGACCTGGGAGGAAGTGCCGGGGCTGGGGCACGTGTACCTGGTGACTTCGGACGTGACCGTCCCCACCGGGCAGACGTTGACGATCGATGCGGGTGTGGTGGTGAAGTTCAACGCGGTTGATGCGGGGGGCTCCGGTCAGTACCGCTACCG
Source organism: Phycisphaerae bacterium (assembly GCA_023133475.1). GTDB lineage: Bacteria > Planctomycetota > Phycisphaerae > UBA1845 > UBA1845 > JAAEQG01. Next base: position 5,095 of record JAGLWJ010000559.1, read on the forward strand.
ATACGACCTGATCGTGGCAGGGATATTGAACCTCCAGGGCACCACTGAGTCGCCGGTGATATTCACCAGCAGCCGTGACGATGTCTACGGGGGTGATACAAACGCAGACGGCGGCGGCAGCTTACCTGCCAGGGGCAACTGGGGAGCGATCCAGTACACCAATATGGATAACGTGCTGCACCACGCGGTGATACGCTACGGTGGAGTGGGGCACACCTACCATTACACCAACTACTACTATGACACGCAAATGGTGTGGGTCAGGAATAGCGTTTTCGTAATAATCCGGGACTGCATCATCGAGGAGGCATATGACAAGGCTGTCTACCTCAATACCAGTGCAGACACACCCATCATGATGCGCAATAACTGGATCGCTTCGTGTCCTAAAGGTGTCCAGGTCGCGGACGCGTCGGATGCAATAATTCTCACTTCCACTTTTTCTGATTGCACGAATGCAGGAGTTCGTGTCGAGGGAAGTGCTCTTGTCGATGTTCACAAATGCAACCTGTTGGCCTCGAACAGCTATGGGATCTACAATGCCGGTATCGTGCCGGTCGATGGCACCTACAACTGGTGGGGGGATTCGTCGGGGCCGTCCGGCGAGGGGACTGGGAACGGCTGTGCGGTCTCAACGTCCGTGAGCTACGATCCATGGGAAGGCGAGTTGATGACCCCGGGATTGCAAGGTCCGGCTATTACCTCTACTCCCAACCTCGCAGCGGAGTTCGGGCTTCCCTACGAGTATGACGCGGACGGTTGTGCCTCGGCTACCGGAACGGGAACGCTGGTCTGGTCGAAGCGTCGTGGCCCGGACGAGTTCCAGATCGATAGCGCGACGGGTTGCATCTCGTGGACACCTGCGCAGCCGGGTGCTGTTGTTATTTCGATTGAGGTGATCGACGATGTGAGTATCGACGTCCAATCCTTCCAGGTCATGGTTGCAGGTACCGGGGGCGATGATGCTGCCCCCTGCGTAGCGTCGTTCAGTTACACCGACCTTGGAGGCGAGGCTGGTGTCTGGGACGCGGAGTTGACCGTCAGCTTCACCGAAAACGTGCAGGTTTCGTGGATCGACGTTGCCATCCTGGACAGTGGTGACAATGTCGTGCCGTTCGATTCGCTTGCCTACCATCTTCCCACGTACACGCTGACTATTCTGGCAAGTGATCTCAACGAAGGTGAGTCGTACCGATTGGTGCTGGCGGACACGATCACGGACGATGCCAGAAACCCGTTGGATGGTGAGTTCGACGGTTCGTTCCCGTCGGGAGATGGTGAACGCGGTGGCGACTTCGTGGCGGGCTTCTCGAAGACGGTTTTGAGGTCCGGGGACCTAGACGGCGACGGTGACGTGGACCTGGACGATTATGCCGGATTTGTGTTGTGTTTGGCCGGTCCGGAGGTCAGTGCCCCGGGCGGTGGTTGCACGCAGGAGCAATTCGACATGGCAGATGTGGACGGGGATGGTGATGTCGATTTGTTCGACCTGGCGGTGTTCCAAGAGTATTTCACCGGGGCAAAGTAGGGCCGGTTGAAAACCTGCCGCAATGGGCGTTTGCAACGGGTGTGGCCATGCTCTGTGGTACGCCTGATTTTTTCGGTCTACAGTTCAATTGGTTGGCTGCCATGCAACGCTGTGAACCCAATGTTTTCGTTCTTGTTCGTATTCTTAGCCTCCGGAGGAGGCGACGGAATATAGCCCAGGGCGAAGCGCAGCAAGCCCTGGGTAAGCTGTCCCTCCCGC
>JAGLWJ010000056.1 GCA_023133475.1 Phycisphaerae bacterium
CAAAACCCGACACGCCCTAATTTAGTTGTAACTTCTTTCTAGGAAATACTCTGCGGTCTCCGCGCGCTCTGCGGTATGAGAAATGCGGGTTAGTCCCTTGCGAAGTGCCAGACAGGCTGATGGAGCCCCTCGCTTAGCGTGTAGTATGCCAAGCCTTCCGGCGCCCAGCAGATCGCCTCGCCTTGCGGCTCAGTTTGCAAGGCGAGTGGGCAGCTTTCCCCGCCAAAGACCTCCGCAAGGCCTGCACCCGGCGGCCTGTACCACACCGCACCCTGCGGATTGCTGTAGGAATAGCGCCGGATAATGATGAAGTCGCCGTCCGGGCTGATGTCCCCTCCGGTAACCACACCCCAAGGCAGATTAGCGATGAACTCCATCGTGACCGGGGTTGTGGTCGAATGTGGATAAGCCGCCCGGTAGACCTTCGAGGCGGGCATGCGTTTGGTGAGGACATAGATGTCACCGTTCAGCGGGTCGACCAGCAAGGTCTCCGCATCCTTGTACGATGGGGCGTTTGCCCCGGTGGGATACCGCAGTTCGATCCGCTCCACATCGGCGAGTGCAACGTACACCGGCTCCTGATCGCAATCCACCACCGGCTCGGGTATGCGTATCACAAATATCGACGAACGCATACTATCATTGTCGCCAATATCACCCAAGTACAGATAGCTCGTGTCATCCATCGGGCCCGGGCCTATCGCAATGTCCTCCGCGTCCCATACTTCAACACCAAGCTCGTACGTTCCAAGGAGATCGCCCGACACATTGATGGCGAAGAGATGATCATCATCGCCCCAGTCGTTATGCACCCACAGCACGTCGACGTTTCGGCGGCTGGCTGCCATGCCGGAAGCCTCGTTAATCGCCTCCGACTGCACAACGCCAACAGCCTCACTATCCCAAAACGGGCCGTCCGGCTCATCGCAAAGCAAGCCTTCGCAACGGTCGTTCACTTCATTGCACACCCGCAGTGGACACGGGTTCACCCCGGCAACGCAAGCACCTTCCACGTAAGTCTCGACACCATTGCAGAAGTCACCGTCATCGCAAGCGATGCACTCCCCGCCGATTTCATCGCATATCTGGCCCGCACATGGGGGAACTCCACGCTGGCAGAAACCGCCCACACAGACTTCGCTACCGTTGCAGAACACATCGTCTTCGCAATCCTCATCATCGTCACAGACGGCAGGAATGCAAAACCTTACTTGAAGAATCTGCGCATCGGCAAGGTCAACGTCGCCATCCTTGTCGTAGTCAAACAGGTGAACGCATTCGCTGGTGCTGGTGGGCCAAGGTGGATCAGGAGTGAATTCCGCATTGGCCATGCAATCGGCGAACAACGCCGCTTCAAGAGGGCCAAAGCATTTTTCGCATATTGCCCCCGCTTGCTCACATGAGCACAGCACGATCACCACCCCAAACCACAAAAGGAACGCACCCACCGCCGACTTGCGCCGGCTAAACTTTTCAGAGGGTTTCCAGGGCATCCCAGATCGCTCAATAATACCATGTTGAATCGTTCCACCAATTCCCCCTACACGTTTTATCGGCGGGCGAATCAGCAAAACAACATTTGAATCAAAAGGTATTCTCCCTAATCACATCAGCACGGAAACACCAATCACCCCGTAGGGCGAATATGGCGGCGACTCGCAATGCAACAAGCCCCATCATATACACAGCATAATACCACCACCTGCCAATTACAAGGTTTAGGTGCTGTATGGCCTGGATTTGGGGTAATAACCCCAGTGCCGAGGCTAGTCAGTTCCGATAATAAAAGCTTGCTGGAACCCGGCAAAGTCCACAAGGTCAATATCGCCGTCATGGTCCGCGTCGAACACACGCAGGCAATCATTGAAGTCGGCCGGCCAACTGATGACCGGTGTTGCCGCAGGCCCCTCCAAGCATCTGGTCAGGAGAGCGTAGTCGCCGATGTCTATGTCACCGTCGTAGTTCCCGTCCCCCAATCGCACCAGATTACTATATTTGATGGTCAGTTTCGGCCGGGCAAGGAGTTGCTGTGCCTCGCTGGAGGCAACCTGCACTCCGTCCGAATCCGTGGGAAGAATGATCCAACCCTGGTTTCGGTCCAGGCTCCTCGCCCACTTCCGCACGCTGGCGGTGACATCGAGCACACCGGTGTCCGCGCCCCCATTCAGCTCCCCAACCATCATACCGTAAATATCCGAATCGATGCCGGATCGACCGGCTAAATCGCAAAACCTCACCGTCTCTTCCCAGCCCCAATTCATCTCGTGGATGACCCCGTTGTTCCCCTGGTCCGATACGGTGTAGCTAAGAGTCGCGGATACCACCGGTGCGTCAAAAGGCACCTTCGCAAAATCGTCCCCGAAGATGTCGTCAAAACCTATCAGGCTGGCGCGAAAATCATCAGAACCAGACAGATCATCGACCTCCGCCCATTCGAGAGAGAGCGCCTTCCCATAGCTGCACCAGGGTTTCGCCTGGTCTATGAAAGTGTCCTTGGTGCCGAAATAGCCGTCCAGCTCTTCCTGAAACACGACCACTATGTTCATCGGTTCACACTCGCCGTTGCCCGGATTGCACAGTTGATCGGGCAGGCAGGTGACCGGCACTCCACGACACACACCGCCAACACAGGAATCGTCGATTGTGCAGAAATCGCTGTCGTCGCAGAAATCGGCATTGTCTTCATGCACGCACATGCCCTCTACGCAGAAGTCATCCGTGCAGATGTTCCCGTCTTCACACTGTATGTCACTGGCGCATTGCACATTCATGCGGAAGCGATAGATCGGTGTATGGATACCCTCGCTCAGCGTGTAGTAACCCATACCGTCAGCCTGAAAACAAACCGCTTCCCCCTGAGGTTCGTAGAGCAAGGGCACCTCGCAACCGTCCTCCTCGAAAACCTCCCACAGTTCGGTCCCCGGCGGTCGAATCCAAAGCGTGGCCGGTGGATTAGCGGACGAGTACCGGCGAACAATCACCAGGCTTCCATCGGCAGACACATCGCCACCGGTAGCGCCATTCACTCCGCTGAGCGATCCCCAGGGAAGCTCTGCCTTGAACTCCAAAAGGATGGTTCCCGCCGTCGAGTGAGGGTACGGGGCATGATAAACCCTGCCCAAAGCGGACCCGCTTTTAGTCACCACGTAAATGTCCCCGGTCAGCGGGTCCACCAGCAGGGTTTCGGCGTTCCACGGGCCATCGGGATATTGAAGGGTGATCACATCCACCCCGCCAAGGGTGTCGATGATGGGGTCTGCGGGAGAACCCACAGATGGTTCGGGCACACGATAGACCTTGATGCACGATCGCTCGCTGTGATTGTCCCCGATGTCGGCGAGGAACAGGTAATCCACCCCCGCCTCCGGGCCTGGACCCAGGGCAATGTCTTCCGTGTCGATTGAGAGAACCCCATCGCCCACGAGGGTGTACACTGCCACCAGTGCCCCGTCTAACTGGAAGGCGAAGACCCGCGTGTCGTCGGTATCATCGTTGTGCGACCAGAACACATCGGCGCACTGCCGACTAACGGCCATCCCCGAAGCCTCATCAAGGCTCGCACAGGACACTGCCCCCACTTGAACCCCGCCAAAGAATGATGGGCAAGATGTTTGTTGCTCGAATGTCCCCGCTTGAACCACCCACACACTGCCTCCTGTGAGGGCCGAAATCAGCAGCATCCACACAGGAGAGAATAGCGTTTGTTTTGTCATGAAGTCGTCTTCCCCAACCAATCTCACTGCCAACCGCTGCCAAACCCCGCACACAGCGATTTTCACACGCAGTTTTCATAATATATAGAGCAGTGCATGAATTCAAGCAAATGCGGAATTTTTAAATAAATATGGGGTTTTTTCAGTACCAACATAACCCGAGACCACCCTCGACCGAACAAGGACCGAACCAACGGGAATGGGGGATGGAGAAAATGGAAAATTGAAAATGAAAAATGGAAAATGGGGAGGATGGGAAACATTGTCGTTGGGCACACTCCCTTCTTCTCTGCGCTCTCTGCGTGCTCTGTCGCGGCTGATTCGAGGAGTTACCCCCCGGATGGGTGGCCCACCTCTTCAGAGGTGGGGGACACGAATCGCGTGGAGTATTCGCGTCCCCCACGGCTAAAGGGGCTGTCGATTTAGTTGTTCGGAGCGACCCCCAA
>JAGLWJ010000560.1 GCA_023133475.1 Phycisphaerae bacterium
ATTTTCCATTTTCAATTTTCCATTCTTCTCCACTCCGATTTGGTTGCGTTGCCGGGCTTAAAGTCGTAAAAACCACACCTTGCCCGTTGTTGAGGAACGGACGACTGCGCCTCGCGTGGGGTCTGGCAGTATTGGTAGCGTCCGTGACGGGTTGAAACAAAACGATTCCATTGCCCTGTGGAGGTATGCCGTGAAAGAACTGCTGGATCGCTTCTTGCGTTACGTGAAGGTCGAGACCACCGCCGTCGAGGATACCACCGAATACCCGAGTTCGCCCGGGCAATTCGAGTTGGGCAAAATCCTGGCAGAGGAAATGGAGGAGATGGGCATCGAGGATGTCGAGGTGGGCAAATACGGGATTGTCATGGGCACCCTGCCGGGCAATGTCAAAAAAGCTCCCACCATCGCCTGGTTGGCTCATATGGACACCTCACCGGATGCCAGCGGCAAAAACATAAAGCCGATTATCCACAAAAAGTACAACGGAAAGGACATTGTCCTGCCCGGTGACAAGACCAAGGTCATCGAAGTCGACGAGACCGAGGGCATGGCGGACCTCAAGGGCAAGACACTCATCACCACCGACGGCACCACCCTGCTGGGGGCGGACGACAAAGCCGGGGTGGCTGCGATTATGACCGCCGCCGCCCACCTGTTGGCCAACCCGCGAATCAAGCACGGGCCTATCCGCCTGCTCTTCACCTGTGATGAGGAGGTCGGGCGCGGAACTGATAAGGTGGACATCAAAAAGATTAACGCCGCTTGTGCCTATACGCTCGACGGCGAGGGCGAAGCCGGACTCGAAAACGAGACCTTCTCAGCAGACATGGCCACCATCACTATCACCGGTGTCAACATCCACCCGGGATTTGCCAAAGGGCGGATGGTTAACGCCATACGTTTGGCGGGGCTGTTCTTGTCTCGGCTGCCGTGGCATCAGTTGGCTCCGGAGACCACCGCCGGCCGGGACGGGTTCCTGCATCCGTACATGATCGAGGGCGGGGTGCCGGAGGTGACGATTCGCATCCTGCTGCGCAGCTTCGTGACCGGCGAACTCAAGGAGGAAGCCAAGATTCTCAAGACCGTCGCCGCCTCGATATTGGCTGATTTCCCCAAGGCCAAGATCAACATCAAGGTCGCCAAGCAGTACCGCAACATGATCGAGCACTTGGACAAGGAGCCGCGGGCGGTTGACCTGGCAGCCAAAGCAATAAAGGCAGCCGGATTTGAGCCGAAGTTCGAGTCGATCCGCGGCGGCACGGACGGGGCGCGTCTCAGCGAGGTAGGCCTGCCCACCCCCAACCTGTCCGTCGGCATGCACAACTTCCATTCGCCCTTGGAGTTCGCCTGCCTTGAGCAGATGCAATCATCCGTGAACGTGCTGATCGAGTTGGCCAAGTTGTGGGGCAAGGAGAAGTAGGGCGGGTGGCTGTAGAGCTATCAGCCATACAAACATTGGTTTGAGGAACATCAGCAATGAGCGACGCGACAGCAGATACCCCCACACGGGGCAGAAAATGCCGGCAGCCTGACTGCGGCCATTTCAATCCGGACGATGCCCAGTATTGTGCCAAATGCGGCCAATCAGTGGCCGGCATCATCGCCGAGATTCTTCCACCGGGTGAACATCCTGCTGAAATCGGTGATGGGCAGAGGCCTTGCTCCAATCCCGAGTGTGCCCACGCAAACCCCGACAGCGCAAGCTATTGCGCCCAGTGCGGGCATGCTCTGGAACCGGAAACCGTCCAGAAGGATGGCGAGGCGGAGGAAACCAAGCAACACCCCCTCAAAGAGATCACCCAGCCGTTCATCGATCTGATGCATGCACCCCGGGCTTTGTGGGGCATCAACCTCGCCTATGTGATCGAAGGCATGGTCTACTTCGGCATGCTCGGTTATCTGGCTATGTTCTTCAACGACCTCGTCGGGCTCGATGACGTCTGGGCGGGGCGGATGGTGGGTGTGCTGACCGCCGGAATCACCATCGCGATGTTCCTTCTGGGCGGTGTGGCGGACAAGTGGGGGGTTCGGTTCGCCATACTAATTGCATTCTGTTTCATGCTGGTCGGCCGAGTCTGCATGTCGCTCGGGCCGACGATAGGCCTGCAAGCAGATGGGATGGGGTCGCCGATCCATTTGCTCACCATGGGAGGCATTCTGCTGGTGGTGATCGGCTACGGCATGTATCAGCCCGGAGCCTACGCCGCCGTTCGCCAGTTCACCACGCCCAAGACCGCCGCGATGGGCTTTGCGATGCTCTACGCGTTGATGAACCTCGGCGGCTGGCTGCCCAGTTGGTTCGGTTTCATCCGCCAGAGAGTCGGCATTGACGGGGCGTACTGGGTCTACACCGCTGCTACCGCGATCGCCTTGGTCGTAACCTTCCTCATATTGTCCAAGCAAACAGTTAGAAGGGCGATTGCCCAGGCCAAAGCCGCCCGCGGGGAGACAGGAAAGGAAAAGGTCGGTGCCGACGGGAGAATCTCGGGAGACCTTGAATGCGTGGGATGCGGCTACAATCTTCGGACACTCGATTCGTCCGGGGTATGCCCGGAATGCAACGAACTCGTTCGTAAATCATTGTCTCTGGGGAAGGAAGCGCCGCCGAAAGAACCGTTTAACCTGTTCAAGTGGTTTGCGAACCATCCATTGGCTAATCCGAAGTTTGCGTTTTTCATTTTCTGCCTGATCCCCGTGCAGACCTTGTTTGCCCACAATTGGCTGACGCTGCCGATGTATGTCGAACGGGCTTTTCGTGGTTCGATAATCGGCAATTACTTTGAGTTCGCGGTGAACTTGAATCCGCTGCTGATCTTCATCTTTGTGCCCATAGTGACCGCGTTGACCATGAAAAAGAATGTCTACAACATGATGATCCTGGGCACGTTCGTCATGGCAGTGCCGACCTTCCTGCTCGCCCTCGGTGCGAACCCCTGGACCCTGGGCGGGTACCTGCTCATCATGACCATCGGCGAAGCGATGTGGCAGCCGCGTTTCTTGCAATACGCAGCCGAGATTGCACCGGAGGGCAGAACCGGTGCCTATATGGGGGTGGCTCAGTTCCCCTGGTTCCTGACGAAAGTGATCGTGCCCCTTTACTCTGGTTGGTTTCTCCAGCGATACTGCCCCGACGAAGGCGCGATGAGCACCGAGACCATGTGGTTTATCTATGCCTGCATCGCGATGACTTCGACGGTGATACTGATCCTGGCCAGAGGCTGGGTGGGCAAGGACTTCAAGACCAAGGCAGATTGAGGGAGCTATCAGCTTCGTAGGGTGGGTTTCACCCGCCTTCTCTGGGAGA
>JAGLWJ010000561.1 GCA_023133475.1 Phycisphaerae bacterium
GACACGCCCTAATTTAGCTGTAACTCCTTTCTAAGCAATACTCTGCGATCTCCGCGCTCTCTGCGGTGTGAGAAATGCGGGTTAGCCCTGGGGAATACGAATCGCGTCAGGATTCGCGTCCCCCACCGCTAAAGCGATGGGCCACCCGCCTGATGCCACAAAATATGGCCACACCTGAATCGCTGGTGGAAGACCTTTCTCTTGACGTGCCTCGGCAGAACTGTTAACTTAGGTTCAGGCGCTAAGGGAGAAAGAAGGACATTTCCATCCTGGCGCCCTTCCGCGCGAGAGAGAGAGAGAACGTCGCAGTTTGCAAGAACCAGCACGGCGGTTGTGCCGGCGCCACTCGGAGTGCGCCGGAACAAGCGTAAAGCGTGCTTTCCAGGTAGCGCGGCACGGACAGGTCAATGGAAGGAAAAAAGCAAAGTTCCCCACGGGTGCGGGTTCAGCCACGAGTCTCGCCCGATAAGGTATCAAGTATCCGCCCGGCATGTCTCAAAAAGGAGCAAAACCAGTGAAGTTTATCAAGTCGATCAACGCAAGTTTGTCTGCCACACGGAGCATCCTTATTATCGCGGGTGTGGGTCTTCTGGTGGGGGGGCCGGCTGGCGTGGTGAGCGCGGCGGACTTCCACATGGATACGAGCCTGACGCCGGACCAGCAGGGTTTTGCCCCGTGGTTCCAGGACGGGTCGCCGCAAATCACGACCAACGAGTCGTATTTCCAGTTCTATACCCCGTCGCTGCATACCGGCATCGGCTGGGACAGCTACGAAGGCTATGGGCCTGGCGTGCCCTTCGAGATCAGCTTCACGCTTAGCGAGAGCGGGCGTGGCGGGTTCACTTTCTATGTGGGCGACGGGCAGATGAGTGTAGGTATCGATCAGGTGTGCTATCCCGAACACACCGGCGTTTCGATAACCACGCCCGAAGGATCGCAACAGCACTCAATGAGTACGGCTGAGGTCGTGGAAACCCACACGTACAGGGTTCAAATCGATGCCGACGGAGCATATGCCCTCTTCGTGGATGACGATCCGGTGATGACCGGCAGCGGCTGGTCGAATGGCGACCTGAAGATAGGCTTTACGGGCAGCTACACCACTGGGTGCGAGTCCGCGCTCACCAGCACCCTTTACGAGTTGCACTATATCCGCGGGACCGCGACCTCCGAGGACTGCAACAGCAACGGCATCCCCGACGAATGCGACATCGCCGCGGGCACCTCGTCGGATTCCAACAGCAACGGCGTGCCCGATGAGTGCGACGCCGGCGGATGGCTGACGGGTTGGATGTACAGGAAACCTGTAGACCTGACCGGCTCAACCTCCGTTCTGGCGGATTACCAGGTGGCCGTTACAGTCGATACAGCCTCCCTGATTGCCGCCGGGAAGCTGCTTGCCGATTGCGGCGATCTGCGGTTTACAGACACTGATGGCACCAGCTTGCTGGATTACTGGGTCGAATCGGGCTGCGACAGCGCTTCGACGCAGGTGTGGGTCAAGGTTCCGTCGATTCCCGCGTCGCCGGCCCAGACGACGATCTACATGTACTATGGAAATAGTGGTGTAGGTTTTGCGAGCGATTTTGACGGCGTATTTTCAAATATAGCCCCTCTGGAAAATGGAGGCAGTGCCTCTTGGTCTAGTGCACCATCGTCAGGAACAATAGGAGATGTGTTTGACTATGATTTGTCTACAGGTATACATATGGCGATGGATGCAAATACATGGGTAAAAAGGGATTTAGGTGCTCAGTATTACATTTTTAAAGTAAGAGCAGTAGTTCAATTTTACCCACCCTCAACAGGCTATTTACAAGTATCAAACGATGATTCTTCTTGGACTACAGTGGGTAGTTGGTCGTGTGATTCATATAGGGGTACATTTACTCCATATTATGATGTTAATGGAAATTGGAGATATGTAAGAATACACAAATCAGGTTGCCAGTGGCATCACTATTGCGATTGCGATATCCGCGTCCGCCAATACGCTTCGCCCGAGCCCGGTGCGAGCGTGGGAGCAGAGGAAACGCCCGCGTGGGACAGTGACGCTGACGGCGTGCCCAACTATACTGACAACTGCCCCGAGACGTGGAACCCGGATCAGGCGGATGCCGACGGCGACAATATCGGTGACCTCTGCGACATCTGCCCGAACGATCCGGGCGACGATGCCGACGGCGATGGCCTGTGCGGTGACGTGGACAACTGCCCGAACCACCCCAACCCCGATCAGGATGACTGCGACAACGACGGGACCGGTGACGTATGCACAATTGCCACCGGCCTCAGCTTCGACTGCAACGGCAATGACATCCCCGATAACTGCGACATCTCGCAGGGGACCAGCCAGGACGTGGACCCGGTCTCCGGCATCCCCGACGAGTGCGAAGGCTGCCCGCGGCCTTGGACCTATACCTACGATGCCGATTTCGAGCAGGGCACCCTGCTCAACCTGAACTACGATGAGGGCGACCAGCTACAACTCAACTTGGAGACCGAACCGTTCCCCTATGTCTGGGTGGCAGCTTCGGGCCGCGGGACCATCGTGCGGATCGATACGGAAACCGGGGAAATCTGCGGTGAATACTGGTCGGCTCCTGACGGGCGCGGGCGCAATCCATCGCGGACCACGGTGGGCCTGCACGGCAACGTATGGGCCGGCAACCGTGACGAGGCTGACGGGGGCAAAGGCTCGGTGGTGAGTGTCGGCCTGGTGATCGGTGGCACCAGGGTCAACTCTGACGGCAATCCCAATCCCAGTGGCGATTATCTGGCTGCCCCGTTCGAGTATTGCACCTGCGTGGATCGCAATGGTGACGGTTTGATCAAGACCTCGCGTGGCTTGACCAACATCCGGTCGTGGAGCAACTCGGGCGGTGCGGACAACAACGGCGGAGTCTCCACCGCCGATGATGAATGTATCATCAAGTACGTGCGGGTCGGCGGCGACGGCGTGCGGCATGTTTCGGTGGACGCCAATAACAACATTTGGACCGGCGGGCACTCCGATCGGCACTTTGATCTCCTCGATGGGACCACCGGGGCTGTCCTGGCGAGTTTCAACGTCGGCATGGGAGGGTACGGTGGGTTGGTGGACGGCAATGGGGTTCTTTGGGCCTCCAGTCGAAACCCGATGGGCCTGCTGCGATATGACACCAAGGGCACGATCAGCACGGCGGACGACACCTACCAAAATATGAGTCTTCCGGACGCTTATGGGATGGGTATAGACACCCTGGGGAACGTCTGGCACACTCGTTATGGCCGCAACGAGGTCTGCAAGTATTATCCCAATGGCTCGGTCTATTCGGGTTTCCCGAAGTGCACCGGCGGCGCGAGCGGGGATCGTGGTGTGGCGGTGACCCCGCTGGACAATAACGTTTGGGTGGCTAACAGTCACGGCTCTGATGTGTCGCGGCTTGACAACAATGGGACCGTGCGGAAAGTCATTGGCGTTGGCAGCATGCCCACGGGCGTGGCGGTCGATGCCAACGGCAAGGTCTGGGTGACGAACTACAATTCGAGCAACGTGATGCGAATCGACCCGAACGCCGGCGGTGACGGTCTGGGCGCGGTCGATTTGACGGTCAGCCTCGGTTCCGGGGCGTCTCCGTACAACTACAGTGACATGACCGGGATCGGGCTGCTTTCGGTGGTGCAACAGGGAAGCTGGACTTTTGTGCACGAGGGACGCCCGGCTCATACGGACTGGGCGTGGGTGAGGTGGAATGACGAGGATTGCGCCGCTCCACACGAACCGCCGAGCACGAGTATTGTGGTGGAGGTTCGTGCAGCCGGTGCCGAGGGTAGTCTCGGCGGGGAGACCTATGTCCAGGTGGACAACGGGGCGCTTCTGTCTGGTATTGTCGGCACCTTCCTTCAGCTTCGCGTCACTCTCAACGGGGCACCGGAGGGAGCCGCCTCGCCGGTGCTGTGCGATCTGAGTATCGGCGGTGACTTGCCCGCCGGCGTGGATTGCCAGTCCAACGGTGTGCCCGATAACTGTGACATCGTCGCGGGCACCAGCCCCGACTGCAATCTCAACGCCTACCCCGACGAGTGTGAAGTCGCCAGTGGGGCCGCCGCGGATTGCAACGAAAACGGCATACCCGACGAGTGCGACATCGCAGACGCAACCAGCAAGGATTGCAATGCGAACGACGTCCCCGATGAGTGCGAAGTCGCTGGCGGAACCGCTGCCGATTGCAACA
>JAGLWJ010000562.1 GCA_023133475.1 Phycisphaerae bacterium
ATGCCGCCACCGTCCCAATTGGTCCAGTTCTCCGCAATGACGCAGTTCACGAGCGTTGGGGCGCTGCACAGGCAATAGAGTCCGCCAGCGCTATGGCCGAAGTTCGCCGTGATCCTGCAATTTACGAAGGTCGCGTTGCTGTCACAGCAGTAGACCCCTCCACCGGTGCTCGCGGCGTTCCCGGTAATCACGCAGTTCGCGATGGTTGGGTGACTCCAGTTGCAGTAGACGCCGCCGCCGTAAGGCCCACCAGCGGAGTAATAGGCCGCACCATTCTGGATCGTGAACCCGTTCAGCACGGAATCGGGAGTCTCGTTGGTGTGAAAGTAGATGCCTCGTCCCGCGTATCCACAGTCGATGATACAGTTGACCGGACCGTTCTCGCTGCGCACGGTGATGGCCCTGCCGCCGAAGTCGAGGTTCTTGTTGCCGGCGCCGGTGTAGGTGCCGTCCAGCACGACCACCTCGTCGCCGCTGGACGCATCGATGCCATCCTGGATGGCATCAAACGGATGGGCGGCCGACCCGTCCTCCAGCGGATCGCTGACCGCCGGATCGCCGGGGCCGGGGTCGCTGGAGGCGTCGTCATCGACGTAAATGATTGCCTGGGTTGGTGCCGGCGCTGTCGCGAAGAGCAGTCCACCGGTGAGGGCGAGTACGCACAGGTTTATTCTGGGAGATTGCATGGCTGGAGTTCCTCATTCTGTTATTCCAATAGGCAATGCCGACACGCGGCCTCTGACTCCGTTACTGTTCACCGCATCGCATAAGGTGGGGATATCTGAGATGCGCCGCAGCTCGAACCCCCCCTGGACGTTGATGAGGTCGCGATACAGCCCCGTGATTTCCTCTTTGTATGTGCCGCCCAGCAGGCTATGGCCCCATTCGGGGCAGCCATATCCGTCGTCGTCGAATCTGAACGTGATCTCGTCGCGTACGACCTCCACACAGCCCCCACCCACCCACGCACACGCCCCGTTCGAACCAGCGTCATCCGCCGGGCAGTCGGTGGAGAACTCGCAAGAGTTACCCGCCTTAGCACCGCCCACACAGCGCCGCTTGCACTCGTGATCTGGATGATAGCTGTGCTGAAGAGGGTTCAGGGAATGGCCCTTTTCGACAACGATGGGCTCAGAAATCGTCAAGCCCGTGTCGAAGTCCCCAACCAGCGGCCAATCACCATCAAACGAGAAGGCAGCCGTACTCACCCTGGGCGAGAAAATCTTGCCGTTGGCGAATTCCTCCTGACAAGCTGGTGTAACCAAGATGTAATGGCCGTTGGTGTTAGCCTCATCGTCGGGTTGCCACAACCGTGTGGCTTCCGTCAGCAGCTTGTATTCGTCCTGATCACTCTTGTGGATGATGATCCGAAAGGTGAACTCCGACGACGTCGGGGTCAGCAAGGGCGCGTGGCCAAGTTCGTGGATCCACTCGACCTTGTTAATCGTAACCGTCCCGACCCACAGGCCGTTGCGATCATCGGTCTCCGCCTCTACCGGCAACAGACGACGGAACCCGGTGCCGTCGGTCACCTGCAACACGGCTTGATGATGCCGGTCGACCATGCCGTCCGTCTGTGCTGAGCCGGCCAATTGCGCTCGATTGACCGCTACGCGCAAGACTTTTGCCGAGCCGGCTTTACCGGCGGGTCTCAAGGACCAGGTTTGCCCATCCAACGGTCGCCATTGAGAGACCAAATCACGCTCGGCGCCCTGGCCATAGTCAAACCAGACCAGCGGCACGCTGCCGGACAAGCTCGATGATCCCTGGCTGGGATCGCTTGGGGACCGCAGGTGGGAAATCGTTACGCTTCCACTGTCAGCCGCCAGGTTCTCCGTCCGGATCGCGTGCTCAAGGACGCCCCCTGCCAGGCTGATGCCTCGCAACGAACGGTTGTCGATCTTCAGCGGACCGTCGTACACCGTGTCTTGACTAGCCGTGACCCAGTAACCCCGCCCAGCCGTGATGTGCGCCCGCGCCGGGGCGGTGATCGGCGATAGGTTCCCGTCCGGCTCGATCTCATAAATCCTGGCT
>JAGLWJ010000563.1 GCA_023133475.1 Phycisphaerae bacterium
CGAAGGGGCGCAGGTTCTTAGCCACGGGCGTCAGAATATAGCTGAATATTCACCAGCAACCCACAGGTTCCGTGGACGAGGCATATTACGAAAACCGGAGAGGGAGGGATTCGAACCCCCGCTACGGTTACCCGTAGACCGCATTTCGAATGCGGCTCCTTCAGCCACTCGGACACCTCTCCTGGTGAATGCGGCCCAACCCGCATTCCTCACACCGTCGCCGTCATGCCGTTTCCCACCACGGCACATCGAGCATCACTATTATCTGAACAATCCCCAAAATAGCAAGCGTGGACCCTGGCACCCATCAGCCTGGTGCCACAAAAGGCGGATGAAACCCGCCCTACCCTGCTATCACCGAAGCTGTAGGGTGGGTTCGGCTTAGAAATACACCGCCGACTGGATCAACGAGATGAGCCCGATCAGGTATACGAAAACCAGCGCAAAGCCCGCAGCGAAAACTGCTTCCATTGGACGACTCCTTATAAATGCCAATCGGCTAACCCGTGGCGAAGAGCAATGCTGAGAAAATGCTTGCAAACGCACCAAGAAAAACAGTGACGAAGGCTATAATCGTAAGCATGCACCACATCCTTTCGGCAAAACTCGGCGCATGAAAATACCCGCCGAAGCGGGTAAATTCAAAAAAATACGGCAACCACCTACTCTCGCCCATAAAGACTACCATCGGCCGTACAGGCTTAACTACCGTGTTCGGAATGGGAACGGGTGTTTCCCTGTACGAAAAGCCACCGCGAACAGCATCCTACCAAGTCGCACCGGTGTGTCAAGCCTCTGCGGAAAAAAAAATTATTTATTCCGACACCGCGACCTACCCACTACCCGCCGACTGCCCCTTCACTCCTTCTCCATTCCCAATCCGCATCGCCAATCTAACCCATCTATCGCCCATTGCGACAGGTTTTCAACTCCATTCTCCGTTCTCGATTCTACATTCCACATTCTACACGCTCCCCTCCGGGGCGCCGCTAAACACTGCGATTGTCGCAACCTGTTGTTTGGCAGCGGATTACGTTTTTTGCGACACAATCGTGGTCATGCTGCTATAATGAAGGATTAGGCTGACCGGGATGAGTGGTTGATCGCCTGCGATACCTCATCCGTTTGCCGTGGACCAGGCAGCGGCAGCCGCTTGCTGGTAGGGGTTGGAGGTGAGGACCGCCTCAAGACAAGGCAATAGCGCGGTCCGGCGTTCGTAGGGATTCCAGACCACTTACGGGATAACAGGAAATGAGCAGCCAACCGGCAACAAACTCGAGCAGCAATGGTGTCGCCGCCGGGCACCTGGGCTTTGAAAAACCGCTGCTGAGAATCGAGAACGAAATCGTCACCCTGGAAAATGAACAGAGAACCACCGGTCGGGACATGTCCGTCGACATCAAGGCAATGCGCACGCGGTTGACCAAAATGACCAAGCGGCTCTATTCACATTTGACGGCATGGGAAACGGTGCAGGTGGCGAGGCATCCGACGCGCCCGCTGGTCCCTGACTATATCAACTATTTCGTCCGGGATTTTTGCGAGTTGCATGGTGACCGCTACTTCGGTGACGACCGGGCCATGCTGACCGGCTTCGGGCGGATCGGGCCTTACAAAGTGATGGTGATCGGGCACAACAAGGGCAAGGACACCAACGAGCGCATCACGTGCAATTTCGGCTGTGCCCACCCCGAGGGCTACCGCAAGTCGCTACGGATGATGAAACTGGCGGAGAAGTTCAATCTGCCGGTGGTGTGCCTGATTGATACCCAAGGTGCCTACCCGGGTATCGGTGCCGAGGAGCGGGGAATCTCGCGGGCCATCGCCGTCAATCTGATGGAAATGTCCCGCTTGCGCACGCAGGTGGTGTGCGTGGTGATCGGTGAGGGCGGTAGCGGCGGCGCTTTGGGGATCGGTGTGGGCGATCGGGTGGCGATGTTCGAGCATTCGTTCTACTCGGTGATTTCACCGGAAGGTTGTGCAGCCATTCTGTGGCGCACGAGCGATGAACGCGAGCGAGCCGCCGAGTCGCTCAAACTCACCGCCAAGGAACTAAAGAAGCTTGACATTATCGACCAGTATCTCCCCGAGCCGCTGGGCGGGGCCCACCGCGACCCCAAGGCGGCAGCCCGGACCCTGGAAACCTACCTGGTGGACTCGCTCCGCGAACTGCGGCGGTTCAAGATCGACACCGTGCTGCGTAAACGCTACGAGCGAATCCGCAATCTGGGGCAGTTTTTCGAGTCGGCCGACGCCAAGACCAGGGCAAAGGCAAAGGCGAAGGCGAAGGCCGGGGGCGGGGATGGTTCGGCTTTGGCCCGCGGGCGCCGCACGCAGCCGAGGCTGGGGCGAAGCCCGACGACCCTGGCACAGTAGTGTCTTGCACTTGATTAGTGGGCATGGGTGAGAGAGTTGCTTTGGCAAAGGATAGGAACACCCATGTGCATGAAGTGCCCTGTCGCAGTGCTGCCGACCCTGCCGACTGCCGCAGTGGCATGTGCCCAAGCCGCCGGTGTCAAGTCGCCGGCTTGTCGCGAGGTGATCGGGGTCTCGGTGGAGGCCCGGGCGCTGGAAGCCTTCACCTTTGGGGATATGGGTGAAGCGGCACTGATCTTAGGCGGTGTGCACGGCGACGAGCCAAAAGGCGTCTACCTGGCCCACCGTTTTATCGACCTGCTCTTTGGCCAACCGGGGTTTGCCCGCGGACGGCGGGTCACCATTGTTCCGGTGGTGAACCCCGACGGTTATGCGCGTCGTCGTCGCCGCAATGCCAACAAGGTCGATCTGAACCGCAACTGCCCCACGAGCAACTGGGCCTCATCGAAACCGCGGTCCCGCTATTACAGTGGTTCGGCACCGGCCGGCGAGCCCGAGACCCGCGCGGTGATCGAGTTGATCCGGCGTTTGCAACCACGGCACATCGTGAGCATCCACTCCATCGGCGAGCACAGGTTTTGCAACAACTATGACGGCCCCGCACGGGAACTGGCGGAAGCGATGAGCGCCGGCAACGGATACCCTGTCATCGCATCGATGGGCTATTGCACCCCGGGCAGCTTGGGCACATGGGCCGGTGTCGAGCGGGGTATCCCCACCATCACCCTGGAACTACCCGCGCACCATTCGCGCGAGCGATGCTGGCGAGATAACCGCCAGGCTTTATTGACTGTCGCAACGGTAAACGAACAAGGAGGAGAAATATGAGGTATTTGTTGGCAACGGCAGTACTGGCAACATTGGCCACCACTACGTATGGGGCGGCTTACAGGATGAACTTCACCGACAACCTCGGCGTCATGAACTTCGGGCAAACGATGGAACTGTATACGTCCAATCACGCCTACATTCAGGTCTGGCTCGAGTTGGAGGCGGGTGAAGCTGCGGCTGAGGCTTTCTACAAGCTGCTTGGCACCGACCCCACTCCAACCAACCAGAACTTTGTCTGGACGGAGATGATTCCCGGCCCGGACCTCTGGGAACTGAACATCCCGGATTACTCCAATGGAATCGAGAACTGGGCTTCCTACGCATGGGCTTATGATGGCAACGCACCGTTTGAAGGACCCGGATCATTCCTGCTGACAACTCTGGCGGTTCATTGCCTCGGGGACCCGAGCGAAACCGACATTGCCGTTGGCATGTCGTTTCCTGGGGATTACCGCATTTCGCCCGATTTCGAGCTGCTGATTGAGCCGGACATCTCCGATGCTTGGGTGCACATCTCATATCTCCCCGAACCGGCATCCCTGATGCTGCTGGTCGCCGGAGGCTTGGTGCTTTTGCGCCGCCGGTAGGGCGGGGTTCTACCCGCCTTTATGGCATCGCGCGGCGGGTGAAACCCGCCCTACAATCGTTAAGGCTCCAATGCCGGGACAAGGCAGATGACCTCAAGGCGCCGGCCCGAGCGGTTGACCAGTTGGTGTCGTTCGTTTGCCGGGACGAAGATTACATCCCCGGTTTTGAACGGTCTTTCGCCCTCTTCACTCATCGCCACCCCCTGACCGCTGAGCACCACGATTTCATGCTCGTAGTTGTGGCTATGATGCGGCGTGCAGCCGCCAGGCGCGATCTCGAAGTGGCGCATATGGAAATTAGTTGCGCCGTCATCAGGGCCGATCAGGGTGCGCATTTTGGTGTCGCGGGCTCCCTCAAGGGTCACTTGTGCCTGCTCGTGAGACTCGATGGATTGAACTTTCATGTTTGCTGCCACTCCTGTATTAGTCCAAGGTCCAAAGTCCCGCTGGTCTCTGACTTTGGACTTTGGACTTTGGACTTATTAGCCGGTGCGGTGGGTTGCGATTCGCTCCGCGAAGCTCCACCCACCCTACAGGAGACTAGCGTTAATTCACCAACCCGTGCAGACGTTGAGCCTCCTGGCGGGCGCGGTCAACCTCCTCCTGACGGCCGCCCATACGTTCCAGATTCCGCGCGATGATATCGTACACCTTGGCGGCTTTGTCGTATCGCTTGAGCTGCTTCAACGAGTTGCCCAGCCCCCGATAAATGCCGATCGTGGGGCGGATCGCAAGGGAACTCTCGAAGCGGCGTACAGCTTCTTCGTGCCGGCCGGTTTTGGCCAATTGGCTGGCTACATTGTAATGCCCTTCCCACAAATCGGGGAACTCGGCGGATGCGCTTTCAAGTATCTTCAGCAGGTCAACGTCCAAGGTTCCGCGCACGTAGCAACGGTCATACTTGCGGTTGCCATAGGGGTCAACGACGTAGAGGCGGCTGTAGTTCTCGTCCAGATAGTGGAGCAACTCGCGGGTCATGCGAATCCGATTCCGCCAACAAAGATGAATCACGCCGGGCTTATACTGCTCAAGCAGGTCGATCAAGGCCTCCATGCTCAAACTCCCGGTCCGCATACGCTTGACCGACGTGACACTGAGTTCGGGCGGCACGATCATGCCGGCATTAAAGGGCAGAATCTGCCGGTCGGCGACGATGTAATCCGTAAGCTCCGCGAATTGCTTCAGCACCGCCACGGTGTACCGATCACGGGTGGTCATAGTGGTATATGGCTTGGCGTATTCATACTCGCGCTCGAACTTGGCGGGGATGTGCACGGCAGCCAACACCAAGAAAACCACCGTTGACAGCACGATGAGCGCCGCATAGGCCGACCTCAAACCACGCCACGGCAGCAATCCACGCCACAACTCCAGCGAGAACAGAGCACCCACCGCGATCCCCGCCGCCCAACATAACGGAACCCCCAAAAGCGGATAGTGGTGATACCACAACGGGCGGTGCGAATACAACGACGCATAAGCCAACAAACCCCAGCCCACCGGCAGCAGTGAAAACCACTGGCGTTTGCGAATGATTTGCAGCAACCCGGCGATGCCCAACAAGGCAAAGGCATAGTCAAACTTGACCATGTCCCAGAAGAACTTGTCGAACCCGGGAGCGCTCATCTCCTTCTCGGCAGCCAAGTGCGGTTGAATCAACTGCATGAAGTCGCCCGGCGGGATGGTGGCTAAAAAGACCACCGCACCCACCACCACCGCCCCCGCACAGAACAACACCACCGGCATCAGCCAATGGCCTTTACGTTGCTCATCTCGACGGGCCTGCCATGCAATGCCCAAAACCGCCAAAAAGATCAGCGGCGCCGCCACCAGAGTGAACATCTTGGTGAAAAGCGACAGCACCACAAACCCGCCCGATGCCAGCATCCATCCGGCACGGTGGCGACGGCGATATTGAGCCAGGGCATAGATCGACAGCATGGCAAACATCAGGGTGGGCAATGCCAACATCACCGAGACGCTCAACGCCATATACCGATAGGACGTCATCAGCAGAAAAGCCGACGCCAACCCCGCCAATCGGCCCCACGAAAACCGCACGGTCTCGTACAAGGCCCACAACAAAACCGCCCCGCACAACAGAACCAGCAGCCGCCCTTGATGAACAGTCCAATCGGTGAGGGCGAACCACCCCCGGAGCATATAGGTGAACAAGGGCGGCTGATCGCTCCAGATTTCCGCATACAGCGTGTGCCCCTTGGCCAGCATAAGGGCTTTGATGACGTTATTGCCTTCGTCGGGGTCGAATTCCGAGACGTCGTGAAACGGGTGCCACCACCAGACGAACACCACGAACAGCACCGGAACAGCCGCAGTGGCAAGCAGCCCGAGACTCTTGTTGTGCCGTGATGCAGACGGTTTGCCGCCATCGGTCGCCGATGTTGCGGTTTGGCGATGGATTGTGGAGCGGCTTTGGGCTCGGGTCGGCTTTTTTCTGGATTTTGTCATATCTGTGGTGGCCCCTTTTCGGCACCATCGCCGCCGTATCATCTCGGGCATTGCGTACCGACATATTGTGTAGGCCTAGCGCGAATCGTGCAACCAGCCGGTCGTTTGTGCTCCGACCACATGTAGGGCGGGTTTTACCCGCCGCAACGGTAGGGCGGGTTCCACCCGCTGCATGAGTGCCCCGCCCCTGGAAGCATGATACCGTTATAAAGTGGCTCTTCCGCCGCTTGCGCTAGGCCCGGCA
>JAGLWJ010000564.1 GCA_023133475.1 Phycisphaerae bacterium
GTCGATGGCACGATGGAGGTCTACAACGCTACCGTCAACGCCCCGCTGACCATCTCCGCCGGCGGCGAGGTGCTTTCAACGCGCCAGAGTTCTTCTTACCCGGCACGGTTCGACGCCCCGGTGACCATCGACAACGGCGGCAAGCTGTCCATGAACCTGTACCGCACCGTGGTGAGCGGCAACGGTGTCATCACCAATCACGGCTTGATTCAGGGTGCCTCCAACAACGCCAGTTATCCCACGTACCTGTACAATACGGTGGCCAATGCTTCCGACGGCGTGGTCCGGGCGGCTGCGAACGGTGGAGTGACCACCGCCTGGTTCCAGCTTTACGGCAACATGACCAACGAAGGGGTGATGGAGGCTGACGGCGGCAATCTCCGGTTCATGTCCGGCTCCACGGTGAGCAACAGCGGCACGCTCCGGGCGCTCAACGGCAATGAGATTCGCTTCCAGGACGGCGCGACGGTGACGGACGCCGGGGGCGGGATGCTCAGCCTGAGCGGCGGCGGAACCGGGACCATTACCGGCTCGGGGACGGTGGTCGCCAGCGGGGTGAGTGTTGCGGCGGGCTCGACGCTTTATGTGCAGAGTTCGAGTCAGCTCCACGTGAGCGCCGGCGGCATGACCAACGACGGGACGGTGGAGGTTTCCGGCGGAAGCACATTCATTGCCGATGGGCCGGTGGTGTCCGGTGCCGGTTCGACGCTGAGCTATGCGAGCGGGAGCCTCCTGGACTTCAACGGGTCATTGACCGTGGACGGCGTGCTGGACATGGCGAACAACATGTTGCCTATCGACGGCGACCTGTCCTTTGGTGCCAATGGGGCCTTACGGGCGGCCAGTGGTGGGAGCATCCTGCTGTCCGGCAATTTCTCCAACGCCAGCACGTTGAACGGTGACTTCGATTCGCTGGACCTGAGCCTTAATTTAACTGCGAACGGCAACGAACTGGATCCGTTGTTGTTTGAGATCGGCGGGGAGGACATCGACGCCTTAATGGCGGGTTTGACCGACAACTTCGCGGTGGGCGAGTTGCTCATTTTGGGCGTGGACGAATTCGTCCAGTTAATGGACGTGTTCGACAATGCGCTGGACGGTGCCTCGAACGACGCGCTGTATGTTGGGGCACTAACGATTACGGACCTGGATTCCCGGTTGATCCTGAACGGAGTCAACGTGTACTACGGCACGTTCACCGCGCCCGGAGGCCTGTCGCAGATCGACATGTCCGGGGGCGGTTCGTTTACGGCGTTGCCCGGGCTGTTGGCGCCTGAACCGACGACGGCATGGTTGCTGATGCTCGGAGGCGCCTGGATATTGGGCGGTCGGAGGCGGCGGTCGCATTGACGTGTTGTGCCGTTTGCCGATGTGGCGGCTGGTGGGGACACGCCGGCCGACCGGGGCGATATTAGTAGTGAAGAGCCTACGGGTTGATCAAAAAGGTAGCAGACCCATGAAGAACACACACCATTCGGGTTCCTCTGTCGCCGGGCGAGGACATGGAATAGTATTGTGGGTGATGGCGGCGGCGTTGGCCTTGGCCATCGTCCCCCGTGTTGCGCCGGCGCTTGAGCCGGGCGATACGGAGCCGAACGAGGTGGTTGACTTAAGGGACTTGCTGGCCATCCGCAACGTCTTAGGCCAAACCGGCCCCCCGGGTTTCGTCGGGGCGGATATTGACGTCAATGGGGTCGTCGACAATGATGACCTGCTGATCTGGCGTCAGCACTATCCGTATGTGGGGGCTGTAGATGGGCCGTACCTGGCGATTTTCACCCCGGTGCACGGTTCGCTGATCGGCGATCGGCGGCCTACCATTGTGATTGACTATAGCCCGACGGGGCTCAATGTCGATCCGGACACGCTTACGGTAGTCGTGGACGGGAAGGACTGTTCAGCCGACGCCATCAAGAGTTTCCGGGTGGCAGTGGTGCCGGTGGAGGACGCGCTGGAGGACGGCCCGCACTACGTCGAGGTCAGCATCCAGGATGTGCAGGGGACGCTTGCGACGGTGCGGAGCGACTTTGAGGTGACCGCGATTGCGTTGCGGCCGAAGGCGATTCCGCAGACCGGGCCGGCGCCGTTGGAGGTCGCTTTCGAGCCCGGCGTGATATGGGCAGATAGTGCGCCGGCGTGGTATCGCTGGGATTGGGAAGACGACGGCACCTACAACATCATAGACCCGCGCCCCGACCGTCGCACCTATACGTTTTACGAAGAGGGGCTGCATACCATCCGGTTCCAGGTGCAGCAGAGTGACGGCACGTTGACCGAGACAACCTTGCAGGTGGCGGTGACCGAGACCGTGGCTTCGGCTTCCCCAGCCAACGGAACGAGGCCGCTGACCGTTTTCCTGCACGGGATCGCCGCCGATCTGAATGATCCCATCGTGCTGTACGAGTGGGACTTCGACAACGACGGGGTTTGGGATTACTCCTCGGCGACGAGTCCCAACACGGCCCACGTATACGTGTTTCCCGGGGTTTACGAACCGCAGTTCCGAGCGACGCATCAATCGAGCGCCGTGGTGGAGTATCCGATCGTGGGTGACGAGGTGCACGTTCAGGACTTTGGTGCCCCGACGGCGGTTGCCGCCGCTGCTCAGGGGGCCAACGCGCTGACGGTGAACTTCTCCGGCAACGGTTCGGATGACGGCACGATCGAGCTTTATGAGTGGGACTTCGAGAACGACGGGATATGGGATTACTCGAGCGCGACGAGCGGGGACGTGTCGCACACGTATCCGGCGGCTGGGACCAGGGTTGCCGCATTGCGCGTGACCGACAATGACAGCAATACGGTGATCGACCGGGTGCGTTTCAAGACGTTCGCCCCGGCATCGTTGGAGGTGCTGGACGACACGGTGGTTCCGCTGGAGGGTGAGGCGGTCACCATCCGCACGACGATGACGATCGAGTCGACGGTATGGCTGTATATCCGCACCGCCGACGGGCGGATCATACACACGCTGGTGGACCACGAGGTTCGACCGGCAGGCACGTACGACGACACGTGGGACGGGCGGGATTTCCGCTATGAGCCGTGCCATCCGGAAGGGTACTATGCCGTGCTGGAGTACACTTATCCGGGGCGCACGGATACGCTTGACCTGGCGGAGACGACCGGTGGCATACACTACTTTGCGACGCGGGTTCCTCCGCTGGTGACCCAGTTTGACCCGTTCGTGGATAATCCGTTGCCGATGCACTTCGAGCTGGGCAGCGCCTCGCGTGCCTCGCTCTACATTCTGCCGGGCGGCACGAACCGCATCAACACCATGTTTGACAACCTGGCACTGGGTGCCGGCGACTACACCTACTACTGGTCCGGACTTACATCCGACGGTGAGTTCGCCCCGTCGGCCAGTTACCTGTGGTCGGTGAACGCCTGGACGTTGGGGGACAACGCGATTGTGGTTCGCGGGCAGCCGACCATCAGCAATATCGAGGTCACTCCCAACTACTTCAGCCCGACGGATCGGCCACTGGGAAGTGCCGTCGCCGATATTGCGTTCGATCTGGACGAACCGGCGTCGGTGTTTGTGAAAATCGTTTGTATAGACAATCAGAATACGCTGCGCACGTTCCAGTTGGCTGATGCGCCGGCTGGAACCAACAACGTTATCTGGAACGGCAAGACGATCGACGATGTTTATGTATCGCCCGGCTACTATCGGATACTCATGGTTGCCGTGGATGGATACGGCAATTTGTCGATCGAGCGTGACGCCCTTATAGAGATTCGGTACTAACCTGGCGACTGTGCCTGCTTTACTGGTGGAGCAAACGTGATGACTACAAAACCACAGAGTGTAATCGGATGGCTGACGACGGTGAGCTTTCTGGCAGGCGTAATCCTGCTCGCGGGTCCGGTTTTCGATGTCAAGGCGGCGGACAATCCGGCTTTGGGGATCGGCGAGCCCAACACGCCCTGGCCGCCCCCATGCCCGGGGGCACCGGGTTGCGATCCGTGCCCGGGTCCCGGGTGCGATCCCTGCCGATCGAGTTCGTCCCCGGTGCTCGCGCACAACGGGCGGTTGTACGAGACGTTCACGGACCTGTCCTTCGGGCTGCGGACGATACCGTTCAGCGTTTCGCGAGTTCACCTCAGCGATGAGTTTTATGTCGGCCTGTTCGGGCGTGGCGTGGTTTCCAGCCTCGATATGATGTCCATCCCAACCTACAAGGGTGACCTGGTGGACGAGGTCGTGGTGGTGCGGTGGCCTGACGGGCAGCGTTCCGTGTTTACGAAACAGCCGGATTCGACCTATGCCCTCTCGCTGGGGAGAACCGAGACGCTCACCAAGGTGGCCGGCGGGTTCGAACTGACGACGCTGAAAGAGGACCTCGTCTACACGTTTGACGAAATGACCAGGTTGCTGAGCATTGCCGACCGCGACGGCAATGAGGTGACGTTTGGCTATGATGAATTCGACCGCCCGGTGAGCGTGATTCTTCCGGGGAGCCGCGAGATCACGATCGAGTACAACGACGACGGATTCATCAGCAGCATCACCGACTTTGTGGGCAGGGTGGTGTCATACGGCTACAATGAGGGCCGTTTTCTGACGTCGTATACGGATGCCGGGTCAAACACGTGGACGTACGAATACGCTGACGATCGTTTTTCACGGATAATCAATCCGCTCGACGAGATCATTCTTGACGTAACTTACGACAGCATCGGCCGGGTTTCGCGGATTATCGACAAGGAAGGCGACTTCACATATGCCTACGTGTCCGGGACCCAGACGACCAAGACGGACAACATCACCTCCGGGGTGTGGACCAATACCCTCGACGGCGAAGGGGTGATCACGTCCACCCGCGACCCGCTGGGGGGTACCACGTTGTTTCAGTATGACTCGGTGTACAATCTTACGGCGATTCGAGACGCCGCCAGCCGATACACCTATTTCACGTACAACGACGAAGGCAAACGTCTGACGCGGACCGATGCGGCCGGCAATACGGACACGTATACATACAATGCCGAGGGTCTGATGGAAACGAGGACCAACGGCCGTGGGGTGGTGACCAGGCTGGAATACGACGCCGCGGGGCGAATGACTGCCAGCCACATCGCGCACGGGACGGCCGATGTGGCCACCGCGCTTTACGCTTACGACGCCGCGGGGAACCAGACGAGCAAAACGGACCCGCTCAACTACACCACGACGATGGAGTATGATGCTTACGGGCAGCTCACTCAGGTAACCGATCCGCTGCTGCACGATACTCTGTTGACCTACGATGGGATTGGTCAGGTCCTCACCACCACGGCGCCGAACGGCGCGACGACCACCAATGAATACGATCAACCCGGAAGGCTGACCCGGCGGGTGGAGTGGAACGGCGCGAGC
>JAGLWJ010000565.1 GCA_023133475.1 Phycisphaerae bacterium
ATTCTCGACAACTGGCCAACTTGGGCTAGCGCGACGGAATGCCTGAGGTTGCCTCCTCACCACGGGTTTACTGAATGTATACGTCCAAGGTCCAAAGTCCTGCTGATTTCTGACTTTGGACTTTGGACTTTGGACCAGGGACTTTGGACTTATTAACCGGCGCGGTGGGTTCCACCTGCCCTACTGTTTCTCGATCATTTCAAGCACACGCCGAAGATCGCTTTTTGCCCTGCGATTGGTGGGGTCTACTGCCAGAGTCCTGCGGAAATAATCGGCGGCTTCGGAAAGGCCGCCTTGCTTGACGCACAGAATGCCCAGGGCATGAAGAGTGGTGGAGTTCCGCGGTCTGAGCTGTAGGGCACGCTCGAACTGGGCGCGGGACTGGTCGAGTTGGCCCAGTTGTCCGCGGGCTATCGCGAGGTTGTAATGAGCCTCGAAGTTGTCCGGCTGGGCTTGCAGGACGGTGGTGAGCTGCTCGACGGCTTCTTCCCAGCGTTTGAGCTGCACGAGCAGGGCGGCAAACTTGGCTCGCACGGTGGTCTCGTCGGGTGCAAAGGTCAAGGCTTGTTGAAAGAGTTGGTTGGCCTGGTCGAGACGGCCTTGTATTTGGTTGGCGTAGGCAAGATCGCCAAGCAAAAGAGCGTTGTCGGGATGCTCTTTGACGGCGTTGTCCAGTAGCTCTTCGGCGTCGGCAAAGCGTCGCATCCTGATGAGCAGGAAGGCGGTCCCACGGATGGCTTGCAAGTTGGTGGGGTCGATTTGGCGAGCTTGGCGGTAATCGGACAGTGCCTGGTCGTATCGCCCGAGGTTGGTCGCCGCCTGGGCTTTGTGACACAAAGCCTCTGCGTCATGAGGCTGGCGTGCCACAATTTCGGAAAACTGCTCGAATGCCTCATCCCATTTCCCGAGCTTTGCGAGCAAGCCCGCCAAGGACTTGCGGACTTGAACATCCTCGGGGTTGAGGCTCACCGCTTGCCGGTAGAGTTCGATAGCCTTGCCGGATTGGCCCTGATCCTGGATCAAGACAGCCAAGTCCCGGCGTAGGGTCGAGGCGTTGGGGAACTGGGTGAAGGCTTGGCGTACGAGCTTCTCAGCTTCGGCAAACTTGCCCTGGCGGGAGAGGGCTAAAGCCATTCCTCGGATCGGACGAACGTCCTTGGGGTCCATGTGCTGTCCGCGCTTGAACTCTGCCAACGCCTTTTCGTACTGCTCCATGCCGAGCAATGCCAGTCCGATGTGGTAGGGGACCTCGACGTCGTCCGGTGATGAGTCGATAATCGTGGTAAGCTCTTGAATCGCCTCTGCCCAACGCTGGTCCTTGATGAGGATTTGTGCCAGCCTCTTGCGGAAATCGTCGTTCTCCGGAGCCAACTCGACCGCCCGGCGAAGCAGCGATGCGGCTTCGTCCGTGCGCCCCTGCTGCTCAACGGCTCGGGCGAGGCCCGCTAGCGGCTCTGTAGCCTCGGGAAGCTTGGCGATCAAGGCTCTAAAGAGCTTCTCCGCCAGTGGGTAGTTGCTGTCGGCAATCGCAAGCATTGCGGCGGTGTCCAGCTTGAGATCGGCAGCGTGCTCGTGTGGGTCCAAGCCTTGCGGCTCGAAGATGCTCATCTCGCCGGCACCCTCGTCCAGCACGGTTCCGCCAGCCCCGGCGGTATAGCCCAACGATTGCAGGCGTGCCTGATCCGCGGCGCTGAGGGTGATAGTGGACTCCTCCCTTGCCGGAGGCTGGGGCGCGTCGGCGATCAGAGCCCGGAGTTGCTCCTGCATGTCCTGAGCCCGAGCCGGATGGCGGTCAATCACGTTGTCATGCTCGCCCGGATCGGCAGTGAGATCGTACAACGACCCAGACGGAGCCAAAACGTACTTCCATCCCTCGGTGCTGAGGCTACGCAAGGGAGACATACCAAATCTTAGATAAGCAGCGAGCGACTCGGCGTAGGACGCCAGAGCAAGGTCGCTAACCTCACCCGACAGCAGGGGAACCAGGCTGATGCCCTGGACGTTGTCCGCGGGCTCGACGCCGACCAGCTCGAGCAATGTGGGGAAAATGTCGATGGTCCCGACCTGGGCTTCGATCACCTGCCCCGCAGGTATGGTCTGGGGACATCGCATGATGAAGGGGACCCACAGCGTGGTCTCGTAAACGAAGTACCCGTGTGTACTCTCGTCGTGCTCCATGAGCCCCTCGCCATGGTCAGCCACCAGGACCACCAGGGTCCTCCGATCGATCCCGAGATTGCTCAACTCGGCGAGCAAGCGCCCGATCTGGGCGTCCATAAAAGCAATTTCGGCGGCGTAGGCTTCGCGCAGATTGCCACCCTCAAAGCCCGGAGCCTGGTAGGGTGTGTGTGGGTCGTAATAATGCACCCATAGAAAGAATTTGCCTTCTTTCATCGTGTGCAGTTGTTCGATGGCTGCCTCGGTGATCTGGTTCGCTCGGCGCTCGGGAAGGTGGTTGACGTGGTCGTCAAAGGGAATGTCACGGTATGTGTCGAATCCCTGATCGAGCCCGTACTTGTGGTCCAAAACGGCGGAGGCGATCTCCGCCCCGGTCGAATAGCCGGCGCGTTTGAGCACTTCAGCCAGGGTCGTGATGCCGGCGGCAAGGCGCCTGTCCCCGTTGTTTCGCACCCCGTGCACGAATGGGTAAACCGCTGTCATAATGCTGGCATGTGAGGGGACCGTCAACGAGGAACACGTCGTGCACCTGGTGAACATCGCCCCCTCGCGAGCCAGGCGATCAATGTGAGGTGTTGCGGCGAGCTTGTTCCCATAACACCCGATGAAGTCCGCCCGGGTGGTGTCCACGGTTATGAGCACGATGTTGTAGTCGCCGGCAGACAGATTCAACGGGCCGGTCGGTGTGTGAAGCACCTTGAACCACAATGCCGTTGCACCTGCCACAATGAGCAAAGCCGCCAAGACCCACCGCATCGAGTGAGGCTTTGCAACCTGCGATGTATTATCATGTGGAGGGCTGGGTTTCTGGTCGCCGTTTTGCATTGTTCAGGCCCTTTTTGTTGGAGCAGCCGAGAAGGCGGGTGGAACCCGCCCTACAGGTAAAGCTCACTCGTTATCGAGACCAGTGAGAATCCGCACCACGCCATCATGTCCATGAGCCTGGGCAACTTCCAGGGCAGTCTTGTCGAACTTGCTGACCACGGTGGCATCGGTGCCGCCGGCAAGCAGGAGCTTGACCACCGAATCGAATCCCTGATCGGCTGCCAAATACAAAGGGGTGCGTTGCATGTCGTCGAGCGCATTGACCTCGGCGCCGGCATCCAGGAGGAATTTGATGATGCCTTCCGAGTTGGAAAATGCCGCACAATGCAAGGGAGTGGTCCCGCCGTGCTTGACGGCGCGGGGGTCTGCGCCCTGTTCAAGGAGGAACCGGGATAACTCCTGATGCTTGCCATAAGCGGCAAGATGTAGCGGGGTGAAGCCATCCATGCCCTTGGCGTTTATGCCCATGCCCTTGGACAAAAGGAACTTCACCATCTCGATCTGCCCGGTGGTGCAAGCCATGTGGATGGCAAGACTGTTCCCTCTTGCACCGGCATTGAGGTCCGCACCGTTTTCCAGCAAGAGTTCGACAATTGCCACGTGCCCGTTGGTCGCTGCCAGAAACAGCGGTGTGAATTCGCCCTCTTTTCTGGCATTTGGGTTGGCTCCCCTGCCCAGAAGGAGTTTGACTGCCTCAAGGTGCCCGTGCTCGGCAGCCAAGTGCAGGGGGGTTGCCTGGAAGTAGTCCGTTGCGTCGATTTCGGCTCCGCGATCCAGCAGGAACCCTAGTGTTTCGGGATGCCCGTTGGCCGCCGCCAGATGGAGGGCATGCTTCTGCATGTGGGTGTGGACGTTGGGGTCGGCACCTTTCTCCAGGAGGAAGGCGATGGTTTTCGTATGCCCTGCCGTCGCGGCGATGAGTAGTGGTGTGAAGCCGCTTTCGTTTTTGGCTTCGATATCGGCTCCGCGGTCCAGGAGTAGCCCGACGATTTTGGAGTGGCCTGTGTTGGCGGTGGCGTGTAATGCGGTGGCCTGCAAGTAGTTTGCGGCGTGGAGGTCCGCCCCCGTGTCCAGCAACAGCTCGACGACGTAAGACTGTCCGGCAAAAGCGGCGACGAGCAATGGGGTGTTCTTGAACTCATCACCGAGGTTCGGGTCTGCGCCTCTGTCCAGCAGTAGCTTGGCCATCTCTACGTTGCCCAGCTTTGCAGGCCAGTGCAGCGCGGTCCACTGCATGGGTCCTCTGGCTTTGATGTCCGTTCCGTTGTCCAGGAGAAACTCGACGACCGGGAGGTGCCCGGCGTAGACGGCGGCGTGGAGCGGGAGCCATCCATCAGGATTGGGGGCATTAACATCCGCTCCCTGTTTCATAAAGTTCCGGACGGCGGGCAGGTCTCCGCGTTTGGCTGCGGCGTACAATGAGTCCGGGGGCGTTGCAGCCTGATCCTCCGGTTGCTGCGTATCGCGCGTTTCGGTCGCCTCAGCCGGTTGCACGTCGGCGGGTGTGTCTTTACGATCCGGCGGTTTCTCGTATGGGGAAGTGGTTTTCCCAACGCACCCAAGTAGCACAATGCCCCAAAGAAACGCGGTTGCCCTCATCAGCCATACGGTGTAGACCATAATTCCTGTCCTTGCCTGTTTCCGTGCGAACCCCACAGAACCCTCAAACCGTGATACCGGATTCGGTATCCCAAAGATGCCATTGTAAATCGGCGGGGGCGGTTGGCAAGATTTGACGTAGGGTGGGTGGAACCTCGCGGAGCGAGGTGGAACCCACCAACCGGTGCGGTGGGTTTCGCCCGCATTTCTCACACCGCAGGATGTAGGGCGGGTTCCACCCGCCGCGCTATGCCGCAAAGGCGGGTAGAACCCGCCCTACAACTGTAATTACACCGTTTTCTCAGGTTTTCTCGCTCCCCGTTGGGGAGCCGCTAAACGCTACGGACTTGTCGCTGCCAAATACCCCGGCACCGTTGCGAGCGCCCATTTTCTCCATTCTCAATTCTCAATTCTCCATTCCCTACGCTCTCTGCGTTCGTGGAAAGTCCGGGATCGCTCGTTCGCATCGGGGCCTTACTCCGCAAGCATTCCGGCTGGAGAGGTGGGGTCGAGTTTGATCGCCCGGCGGGCATAGTCCCTGGCTTGGGTGGTATCACCGATCTTCTGGAAGGCCAGGGCGGTGTCGGTGAAATGCTGGGCCACCGTCGGCTGCAACCGACATAGCACCTGATACTCCTCCAGTGCAGCCTTGGTGTCACCCTGACGCATCAGCACCCTGGCGAAGCCGACGTGCGTGGCGGGGCGGAACGGATCGACATACAACGCCTGGCGGAACCAATGCCGTGCCTGAGACAGCTTTCCCTGGCTGGTGTAGATTCCGGCGATCCGGGCGGGCGTGTCGGCATCGTGCTCGTCGAGGCGGGCCAACTCCAGCAATTGCGGCAAAGCCAGCTCGGGCTGGTCGCGGTCGAGGTGGATACAAGCCAACCCCGAGTAGCTAAACGGGTCCAGTGGGCAGTCCCGTTGCAACTGCTCGAGGCAACTCTGGGCCTGGTCGTATTGCTCGCGACGTAGCAGGATTTGAGCCAGCAGTTTCGGTGCGGTCCAGCCGCTCGGGTCAATCACCACCAGCCGCCTGAGCAACGGCAGCATTTCGTCTTCCGTGGTCTTGCGCTCCGCGTCGGTTTGCTTCCGGGCTTGATGTGCCAGTGCCTCTACGCACACTTGCAGGGCGGTCTTTTCGTTTTCATCGATGCCCAAGGCCTTGCGGGCGGCAGCCAGGGCTTTGCCATAATTGTCGTCGTCGAGTTGGGCCTTGGCCAGCCGTCCAAGCACGCCGGCATCGTTCGGCTGGAGCAATGCCAGCCCGCGCAGCTTGATCACGCTCTCCGGCGGATCGAGCGGGAAACCCCAACCAGCCACCTGCCCACGAGCCCACTCGTTAAAGTCAGTATCAAACTGCTCGGGGCTGATCCCGGTCTGCCTCGGGAATACCTGCTGTTGAGTGAAACCGTCGCGGTAGTCAACCAACATGCGGTTGAGCACGTCGTATCCGAAACGCCCGACGAGATACTCACACATCCATTCGCTCTGGGCGTAAGCCGCCTGGCGGTCACCACGGCGCCTGGGGCGCATGAATCCCCAATCAATGCTCTCCAGCGTGAACAGTTCATCCCGCCGCACGCGGTCAGCCAATAAAACACGCCACGCAAAACTACGCGGGCTCTCTTCCTCCGAAACAGCCAACCCCTCGGTATACCAGTGGGGGATTCTGTTGTTGGTGGCAGCCAGGGTTACCGTGTGGGTGAACTCGTGGCGGAGCACACCAGCCCAGTTGTAGCAACCGATCAGTTGGGGATCATTTCGCGGCGAGGACAAGGCGATGACCCGCCCGGTGCAGGCTCCGACAGTGAATATCCACGGCTTGCCGGTGATCCGCACGCCGAAATCCCCGGCAGTCGGGAACACCTCGATGATCGTTTTCACCGCTGGATACGTGGCGTAGTCCGTGCAAATCTCGTCGTAAATCCCCTCCAGGAAGCCGGCCATGTAGTGCGGCAGCACAGCCTCCCGCTCGGCATCGTAGCGGATGATGAAGTGTTCGGTTTCGCAGGTGGCGAAGGCTTCGAGCGATTCGAGCAATTCCAGGGTGTTCCTGGTGCGGGCGTTGAACTCATCCAGGGCCCAGGCGGCATCAAGGGCGGCGCGGGCTTTGCTCTCATAACCCCACTGCATGTACATCATGCCCAACTCGCAGCGGATGTTGGCATCGGTGGGATCGTATTCGATTGCCCGCAGGTAGTGGGCTTGCGAATCGCCGTACTGCCGCAGACCAGCCAGCACGTCCCCCATAATCGCGTGCAGCAGTGCCGGTTGTGGGTTGATCTTCTCCACCCGAGCCTGCATGGCTTTGCTCGTTTGGCGGTCACCCATGCAGATAGCTGCCCCCGCCGCAAGCGACAACGCTCGGAGGTCGTTCGGGTTGATCGCCAATGCCTGTTTGCATGCTGCCGCCGCTTGGGCATAGCGGCGTTCGGTGATTTTCTGCTCTGCCCGCAGGTTCAACGCAGGAACATGACGCGGATTGACCTGTAGGGCCAAGGCGACCCGCCGCTCGGTTTCCTCGAAGTCCCACGTGGCCAGTGCAATACGCCCCAGCCCCACATAAGCTGCCGGCAGATTGTTATTGATTTGCAGGGCGGCTTTGTAGTCCTCGCCGGCTTCCTCGAGGTTGAACTTGGAGCAGAGCAGGTCGGCGGCGGCGATCCGGGCCGGCCAACACTTGCGATCCATCCGAATGTAGGCGACCTGTAGCAGGTCGTGGAGCACGTAGGTGGTGCGGTCGTTGATGTTGGGGTTGGTGGTCAGCAGGCTGTAGCGATGAAATCCCCGGGCGGTCTCGGTGGCCGCCTCGGCGGTAGGGGGAAAGCGGCGGTTCAGCAGGGCATCGAACCAACGGTAGGCTTCGACAGCCTCGGCACGTCGCCCCACGGTTTCCAGTAGTTGGCCTAGCAGATACCGCGCCCGGTAGTGGGCTTTGTTCAGGCGGACGGCACGGCGTGCATGTTGGATGGCCTGCTCATACTGCCCGCAGCCGGCCTCCAATTCCGCCGCCAGTGCGAACCAGTCGGCAGAGCGTTTGCCTGCCTTCTCGACACCCGTGAGGTGCTGACCGGCCTGGGCATAATCGCCGCACATCAGATGGCAGCGAACGATCCCGAGCGTGGCATTGAGTTTCTTCCGAGGGTCAGCCGCAAGCATTTCATACTGCTCGACAGCCAGGGCATAGTATCCTTCCATGTAGAGGTTGTGGGCCTCGTGCAGTGTTGCTGCTGGGTGCGAGGTTGCGATCGTCGTGCCCGGCGATGCTCCAGAGTCAGCCGCCAGCGCCGGTGCACAGATGAAAACCATCATCAGAGCCGTTTGGGTGGCCCATCGCTGATGGGTGGCCCATCGCTTTAGCGGTGGGGGACGCGAATCCCCCACGCGATTCGTGTTACCCATGGCTAAAGCCATAGGCCACCCCTCTCCAACCAGATGTGTCATCGTGTTCATGAACACGTGTCCTTAGGTTCACTGCGTTGGTCGGCACCTGTGCATGGTCTCTCTCACAACGATTTTATGACCTCATGGATCAGCCCGTCAATCAGGGCTTCCCCGACAGGCAGGGCAATCGCATCTAATTCACCGCATGTGGAGGATTGAGAATGGATGTAGGGCGGGTTCCACCCGCCGCAGCCAAGAAGGCGGGTAAAACCCGCCCTACAGCCCCTGCCAAAAATGGGAGGTTGTTTTTGCGTCGGCCCTAAACCCGTCCAGTCTGTTGTACCGCCGGCATCCTGCCG
>JAGLWJ010000566.1 GCA_023133475.1 Phycisphaerae bacterium
TAAACGTGGACCATGCCACCCAACGCGGCCCGATTGGAGGGCTGCTCTGAACTGATTCGCGGTGAGGATTCAGTCGATAAGAGCGGAGTGGTGTTGCACAACGATCGCACCGGGCGGCCGATCATACGGGGTCACTAAAAGATGGTAAACAATATTACAGAAACCTGTAGCACTCCGGCGGCATGCGAGGCCCGGGCACATGAGCGGGCGCATAATCCACAAGCCGCATCACCGTCTCTTGCAGACGTCGCCGGAGGCACAATCCTGGTGGCGGAAGATGATCCGGACAGCCGCGATCTTGTTGAGCACCTTTTGAAACACGCCGGCTACCAGGTCTTGTCGGCTGAGGACGGCGAGGGCGTGTTTGATATCCTCGAGCACCAGACCCCCAGCCTGTTTCTGCTGGATTGCAATATGCCCAAACTGGGGGGGCTTGAGGTATGTCAACGCCTGAAAGCAAACCCGCGATTGTCCGATATTCCGGTGATCTTTCTGACCGTCTTGTCGGCGCCGGAGGACAAGGTCCGGGGGTTTGAGGTTGGCGGGGCGGACTATGTCACCAAGCCCATCGAAAAGCTGGAGTTGCTCGCACGCATACACAGTCACCTGGAACTGGCGATCAACCGCCATATGCTCCAGCGAAAAGCCTCTCTTCTCCAGACAGTTACGGAAGAGCAATGTGGGCGACTCGATGAGGTGCGGGCCGGGCAGGAAACGATGCTGACCCAACCGTCGGCGTTCCCCGAGCTGAAAGTGGCGGTTCGATTCAATCCCGCCCACGAAGCCGGCGGCGATTTTTATGAGATTGCCCGCTTTGCCGATGACGAGTTCGGGTTTTTTGTTGCCGATGTCTCAGGGCATGATCTTAGCGTGCCTTTCATCACCGGCGCCTTAAAGGCTTTGGCGGTCACGTTTATCAACGAAAGCCTTACTCCGCAGGAAACGATGACCATGTTCAACGCCAGCGCGATAAAACTCCTGCAGGAGGATCGTTATATAACCGCCGGATACGCAAGGTTTTCACGGTCCCGCATGGAAGTCGAATTGGCCAGCGCGGGGCATCCACCGGCACTTCTTCAGAAGATGAGCGGGGACGCGGAGTATGTCCCTTTGGTGGGCGATGTTCTGGGGATGTTCGAGCTGGTCCGATTCGAGTCACGGCGTTTTGAAGTTCAACCGGGCGAGCGGTTGTTCCTCTACAGCGACGGGCTGATCGAGGGTTATCCCGATTCCACCGGCCGGCGGGGACGGGCGTTATGGGGCATGGGCCAGTTCAGGGAGAATCTGAAAGAAACCCGCTCGATGGCGATCTCCGAGGCGGTGGACCACATCGTTGACCAACTCCTGGATCAGTGGAGCGGAGGGGCCGATGATGACATTGTTGTTCTGGGAATCGAGTTCTGAGCCTTGATTCGCCGAGGCGCTTGCTGCACAGAGAGGTAATCGTGTTTAAGGTCGAGAGTGCCACACCCCGAAAACTTTGCGTTCACATGTTGGCGTCGCTGGAGAACATCGACCAGGCCGATAGCGCGGTTTCCGGCTTTCTGATCGAGAGGAAGGTTCCGGTAGACCGGTTTGCAGTCCGCATCATGTTGCGGGAAGCCCTGCTTAACGCGGTGACTCACGGTAGTGGGGGAGACTCGCGTTTGCCGGTGCGGCTGGACGTGGAACTCGGTAAGTCTGGGGTGGCGTTGGCGATCGAGGATACCGGGGAGGGGTTCATCTGGCAGGACCGGGACGTCAGTTTCGACGTGCTTGGCGACGGAGGTCGAGGCCTGGCGTTGATGCAGATTTACTCCTCAGAAATGACTTTCAACGAAAGTGGGAACAGGGTGGCACTACGGCGGAACTACGATGTCCCAGCCGTATGTCACGAGGGCAGCAGCGGGGATTAAACATGTTGCAGACTGAACAGTTGGACGAAATGCTGGTGGTCAAGCCGGATGGGGACATTGTCGCCTCCGCTTTGGAGAGTTTTCGGAAGGAATTGCAGGGGCTGATCGAGCAGGGGCATGTCAACCTGGCCATCGACCTGGACGGTGTCGGCATCATTGATTCCAAGGGGTTGGCGATTTTCATGCTCTGCCACAAGAGCCTGACCGCCAAAGGGGGGCGGTTGGTGGTTCTCACCGGCAACGAGGACTTCAAGCAACTCTTCCATGTCATGCGCATGGATGAGCACTTTACGGTGGCGGGGGCGTTGTAACACTACAGCGCGCCTTGTATCGCAGGCTTCCAGCCTGCAAAAAGCCGGCAGGCAGGATGCCTGCGCTACGAGTTTGGATGACCAGGAGTGAAAACGTGTCTCTGGACAACGAAAAAATTATCGAGGAATTTACGGTCGAATCCCAGGAACACCTTGCGGACGTCGAGAACGATCTGCTGGCCATCGAGGCGGCGGGTGCGGACATCGACCTCGATCTGGTCAACAAGGTGTTTCGGGCGGTGCACTCGATCAAGGGTGCGTCCGGCTTTTTGGGATTCACGACAATAGGCGAACTCTCCCATAGCCTGGAAAATATTCTTAACCTGATACGCAACAAGGAGTTGGTTCCCACGTCGGCGATCGTCGACGCTTTGCTGCGTGCGGCGGATGCTTTACGTGGTCTGATCAACGACATCCACCATTCCAATGAGGCGGACGTGTCCGAACACGTCGACGCCCTCAAGAAAGTTATCGCGGGTGAAACGAGCCAGTCCGTGCGCGACAGCCTGGAGCAGATGGTGAGGATCGGCGAGCCTGGTCGACCGGCCTTCGAGGTATCCAAGCATACTCTGGAGACCCAGAAGCGCTTCGGCAACCACCTGTACACCCTCGAGTTCGACCTGATTGCGGACGTGGAGGACAAGGGCAAAACGCCCTTGAACCTGGTCAAGGAGTTGATGGCGCTGGGGGAGATGGTGGAGGCACGGCTGGACCTTGCGAACTGCGAGGCAGGGCTGGACGGCGAGATTCCGGACACGATCTCGTTCGTAGTCTTGTTTGGCACGGTTGTGGATGTGGAGATGTTGGCCGATGCCTTCGAGCTAACCCCCGAACGGGTTCACAGCATTGATATCGAAGATGCCCTACCCGTTCCGGCGGAGGCGGAATCGCATCGGAGGGAGGAAACAGAAAAAGCAGTTGATACGCCGGTGCCGCCGGATGTTCCCGCTGCTGAGCCGAAGAAGGAAGTATCAGCAACCGCCGCCGGCGCATCGCCCAAACCGGCGGAGACCAACATCCGAGTTTCGGTTGGGTTGTTGGATCATCTGATGAATCTCGCGGGTGAGTTGGTTCTCTCGCGAAACCAGTTAATACAGTATGTCAGCAGTGGTCGACTCGACGGGCTGGAATCCATCGCGTCCCAACTCGACCAGATCACCAGCGAGTTGCAGGAGTCGATCATGCAGACGCGGATGCAGGCGATCGGCACGGTCTTCACCAAGTTCCCCCGCGTGGTGCGCGATCTGAGCGGCAAACTCGGCAAGCAGTGCGAACTGACCCTGACGGGCAAAGAAGTCGAACTGGACAAGTCGATCATCGAAGCCATCGGTGATCCGCTGACCCACCTGGTGCGCAACTCGATCGATCACGGTATCGAGCGCCCCGATCAGCGCACCGCCAAGGGCAAAAACGCGACGGGAACCATTTCCCTCAAAGCCTTTCATCAAGCCGGCAAGGTCAACATCGCCATCCAGGATGATGGTGCGGGAATCAACGGCGATAAGCTCAAGGAAAAGGCCGTCGCCAAAGGCCTGATCACTTCCGACCAGGCCCACGAAATGAGCGAGCGCGATGCCGTAAGACTCATCTTCCATCCGGGTTTCTCGATGGCTGAGGTGGTCAGCGACGTCAGCGGGCGGGGCGTCGGCATGGACGTGGTGAAAACCAACATCGAGAAGCTCGGCGGAACGGTGGACATCGACACCGAAGTCGGTGTTGGGACGACCGTCCAAATCAAGCTCCCGTTGACGTTGGCCATCATCCCGTCGCTGGTGGTGCGTGGTGGGGAGGATCGCTTTGCGATTCCGCAGGTGAACATCAGTGAGTTGGTGCGGATCAGGCCCAATGAGGTGGCCCGGAAGATCGAGCGTGTCAAAGATGCCGAGGTGCTTCGCTTGCGGGGCAATTTGCTACCATTGCTTCGCTTGAGCACCGCCATGGGCATGCAATCCAAATACCTCGATCCCCAACCGGCGGAGCTGAAGGACAGCCATCGCGAACGGATCGTGGACCGGCGCGAGCCGGACGATGCCGCAGTTGTCGAGCACGAAAAATCCCGCTCGGGAACACCACGCCGGCAGAACACGGCGGCGGGGGCTCTGAACATCATCGTGGTCGAAGCCGGCCACCTGCGCTACGGGTTGATCGTGGACGCCCTGCACGATTCCGAGGAAATCGTGGTCAAACCGCTCGGTCGTCATATGAAAGATTCGCCCTGCCTGGCGGGGGCCACCATCCTGGGGAACGGCAACGTCGCCTTGATCCTGGACGTTGCGGGTATTGCCTCCAAGTCACAACTCAGCGCACCGGAAGAGGACACCGCCCGGGGAGAGAAAGTCTCTGGCGAAAGTGTCTCCGATGAGTCGCAGTCGGTGTTGCTCTTCACCAACGACCCCAGCGAGCAATTTGGGGCTCCCATGGGGTTGATCACGCGGATCGAGCGGATCCGCAGTGAACAGATCGACAGCGTCGGCGGGCAGGAGGTGCTCCAGTATCGGGGTTCGACATTGCCGCTGCTGACCTTGGAAAGCCAGATCAAAGCCAAACCCAGACCGGAGCAGCCCAAGCTCTATGTCGTGGTGTTCAGCATCTCCGGGCGCGAAGTCGGCCTGATCGCTCCGCAACTGGTCGACATTCGGGAGATTCCCGCCGAAATGGACGCCGTCACGTTCAGCGAGCCGGGTGTGTTAGGCTCGGTCATTGCGGACGGCAAGACCACCCGGTTGATTGACCTCTTCGCGCTGGCGGAAAAAGCCCACCCGGAGTGGTTCGCCGATCGCCAAAGTGTCGAAACCACCCAAGGGGAGACGCCCACTCTGCTGCTGGTGGAGGATTCGGGCTTCTTCCGCAGCCAACTCACCAGCTTTATGGAAAGCGAAGGATACCAGGTGGTTGCGTGTGAAGACGGGCTGGTGGCCTGGGGCACTTTGCAGGACCCCGAGCAGTGTTTCGACCTGGTGGTCACCGACATCGAGATGCCCAACATGAACGGTCTGGGGTTGGCGCGAAAGATCAAAGGCGATCCGCTCTTTGCTCATCTGCCGATCGTCGCGGTCACCTCGTTGGCCAGTGAAGAGGACATTCAGCGCGGATTCGAGGCGGGAATCGACGATTATCAAATCAAACTGGACCGCGAGAAGCTCGTCGCTTCGGTTGCCAGGCATCTCAAAGCCGCGAAGCTCAAAGCGGGCGTCACCGCCGAACAACCGGCGACCGGCATAAGGAGTTGAGTATGAGCACAGCAGTTGAAACGTCCCAAGCCCACGCCGCCGGAGAGGCGGAGATTGCCACCTTCTACGTTGGCAACCAGCTCATGGGGGTGAATATTCAGCAAGTGCAGGAGATCAATCGCCACGTAAAGGTCACCGCGGTTCCGCACGCTCTGGACTGTGTTCGCGGGGTGATCAATCTGCGCGGTGAGGTGGTCACCGTGGTGGACCTGCGAACGATCCTGGGTCTGGAGCAAACCGAGATTTCCGACCAAAGCCGCAACGTGATCGTCAAATCGCGGGACGAGAAGATCGGCCTGCTGGTCGACCGCATCGCCGATGTGGAAAGCATCCGGACCGAGGAAACCGAACCACCGCCGGCCAACGTCAGCGGCGTCGATGGGCGTTTCTTCAAAGGCATCCACAAGCTGGAGTCGGAACTGTTGGTGATCCTCGATGTGGAAGAGGTGCTCTCCACGGAAGGCAACGAACCGTAGGGGGCCGCTGTGCGGTGGGTGGGCCATCGCTTTAGGGACTGTCGATAAACCCCGTACCGCCGGCTTCCAGCCGGCATAGCGTCCCATAAAACGCGACTTATCGCCTATTGTGCCGGCTGGAAGCCGGCGGTACGGGGTTTATCGACAGCCCCTAAAGCCCTGGGCCACCCGCCCCCACCACTGGAAGTGGTAGGGCACCCAGACATGGGACGCGATGCCCAAGAGAACGGTATCAAGATGAGCTGGAAGAATCTGAAGCTGGGCAAGAAGTTGGGAATCGGTTTCGGTGTTGTGTTGCTGTTTCTGGTGACCGTCGGCGGTGGGGCCATCTACGGCATCGGCGGGCTGGTCGACAATGCTCACGAAGTCATCGAAGGCAACGTGTTGCTGGAACATGTGGTCGAGATCGAGCTGGCCCACTTAGGCTGGATGAGCAAGGTCAACGCCCTGCTCACCGACAAGAACGTTACCGAACTCAACGTCGTCACCGATGGGCGGGTGTGCAAGTTTGGCAAGTGGCTGGCCAGTGACGATCGCAAAAAAGCCGAGAAGATGGCCCCGGAGATTGCCCCACTGCTCAAAGAGATCGAGCCTATTCACATGGACCTGCACGCTTCGGCTGCCGACATCAGCGCAGTCTTCCGTCAGGTGCATCCCGGGCTAAGAACGGCCTTGCGCGGCGCTTTGAACGACCACTTTGCCTGGGCGGAAAAGATCAGCAGTGCCCTGATCTCGGAGGCGGAATTCCACGAATATCGGACTCAGGTGCGCAACGCCACCCAACAGGCCTTCTCCATTCTCAAGGCCTGTGACGAGGACGAGAGCCTGGGCGATCTGCAAGCACGCCAGGCCCGGGCCAAGGAAATCATCAAAACAATACGCTACGGCCCGGAGAGCAAGGATTACTTCTGGATCAACGACATACAGCCGAGAATGGTGATGCACCCCTACAAGCCCGAGCTGGACGGCAAGGACCTCAGCCAGAACGCCGATCCCAACGGCAAGAGGCTCTTCGTCGATATGGTCGAGGTCTGTAAGTCCAACGGCAGCGGTTTTGTGGTCTACTACTGGCCCAAGTACGGCAATAACAAACCGGTGCCCAAAATATCGTATGTGCAGCTCTACAAACCCTGGAACTGGATCGTCGGCACCGGCGTCTATCTTGACGAATCGAACGATGTTCTCTGTACCAGAGCGGACGACATGGCTGCCGGAAAACCCTTTCTGCTTGGCGTGCAAACCGACCCGGCGCAGTGCGCGTTCGGGAAATGGCTGAACGGCCCGGAGGTGGAACAATACTGCTCTCATTTCCCGGAACTGAAGAAGATTCTCGATGCCAGTCGCGGGCCACACGACCACCTGCACGGCCTTGCCGTCACGATCGAGGAACATGTGACCGACCACGATCTGGCTGGGGCGGTCCAGCTTTTCAAGACGAAACTGGAACCCACCCTGATCCAGATAGAGCATCATCTTGACAATGCGATCGCCATGGAGAACACACTGCAGGAAGGCGCTGCCCAGGCCAACGAGATATTCGTCACCCGCACCAAACCCGCCCAACAGCAGGTCCAAAAATTTCTGCATGAGATCGAGGACGCTATCAAAAAGAGCGTCATGACCGACGAGGAGATGCTGGCAGCGGCGTCAAGCTCCCGCACGATCATCATCACAGTCGCGTCGATCGCCATCGTGCTTGGTGCCATTCTGGCAATCATTATCACCCGCGGCATTGTCGGCCCGTTACGCAAGGGCGTCCAGTTCGCCGAGAACGTGGCCGACGGCGATCTGACTCAGCAGATAGACATCGATCAGAAGGATGAGATCGGGCTCCTTGCCAAGGCCCTCAACGGGATGGTGGAGAATCTGCA
The DNA here is from genome assembly GCA_023133475.1 of Phycisphaerae bacterium. Classification (GTDB taxonomy): domain Bacteria; phylum Planctomycetota; class Phycisphaerae; order UBA1845; family UBA1845; genus JAAEQG01. The sequence continues at coordinate 7,784 of JAGLWJ010000566.1, forward strand.
AAAGACCATGCGGAACTTGACTGACAACGCTCAGACACTGGCTGGTTCGTCCACGGAGTTGTCGGCCACCGCCACGCAGTTGGCCGGCGGGGCAGAAGAAACCACCAGCCAATCGGCGACGGTCGCTTCGGCGGCGGAGGAGATGTCCACCAACATGAACAACATGGCTGCCTCGACGGAGCAGATGTCGACGAATGTCAAGACGGTCGCTTCTGCCGTGGAGGAGATGACCGCGAGCATCGGCGAGGTGGCCAAGAACGCCGAGCAGGCCGCCGGCGTGGCGGACGAAGCCTCCCGCCTGGCCCAGACCAGCAACGAGAACATTGGTCAACTCGGTGCCGCCGCTGACGAGATCGGTAAGGTCATCGAGACCATCCAGGACATCGCCGAGCAGACCAATCTGCTGGCGCTCAACGCGACCATCGAAGCCGCCCGGGCTGGTGATGCGGGCAAGGGCTTTGCCGTGGTGGCCACCGAGGTCAAGGAGTTGGCCAAGCAGAGTGCCGATGCCACCGAGGACATTCGCAAGCGGATCGAGGGTATCCAAGGCTCCACCGGCACGGCGGTTCAGTCGATCGGCGAGATCAGCGAGGTGATTAAGAAGGTCAACGAGGTGTCGCGGACCATCGCCTCGGCGGTGGAGGAGCAGAGCATCACCACCAAGGAGATCGCCCAGAACGTGGCCCAGACCGCCACTGCGGCGGAGACGGTCTCGACCGGGGTGGCAGAATCAGCCGTAGCCAGCCAAGAGATCACCAAAACCATCGCGGGGGTGGACCAGGCGGCCAGACAAACCGCCGAGGGGGCGGCTCAGACCCAGACTGCCGGCGGCGAACTCTCCAAGCTCGGCGAACAGCTTCAGTCATTAGTCGGGCAGTTTAAGGTGTAGGGTCCGCCGGGTGCCCCATCCCGTTCCGGCTGCCTGCGAAGCAGGCAGCCGGACGGGGTGGGGGACCGACTCGAACCAATCAGTACCGCGA